>CAYVFT010000025.1:27565-37242 GCA_964450225.1 uncultured Crenothrix sp.
TCGGCAAACCGTAAAGCAACTAATCCAGCCAATAATCCCGTTGTGTCTCCTAAAGCCACACCTCGCTCAAGTGCCGCTATGAAATCCGTTTTAACGGCTACCCCTGCTTGCGGCAAATCTTCAAGAGACGGGTCTCTTTTGGCTAATATATGAAAAAGTCACTGTGGCGATTTTAAGGGTAAATGCGCCTTTATTTTATGCCAGTAAAGCTGACAATTTGTTAAAATCCAACGGCTTAAGCAGGTGATAATTAAATCCAGCTGATTTCGAACGTTCACGGTCTTCAGGCTGCCCGTAACCGGTTAAGGCGATCAGAATCGCATCCCGAGTCTCCGGTAACATACGCAACTGTTTGGCGACCTCATAACCATCCAGATCAGGGAGACCAATATCGAGCAGCACAACCTGCGGGTGGAAAACTTGCGCCTGTTCGATCGCCATCATGCCGCAATCGGCTGTTACGACCTCATGGCCTTCCGCTTGCAACAGCATCTTTAAACTTTCGGCGGCATCAACATAGTCATCCACGACCAGAATGCGGAATTTGGGCATCGGCAACCCGGATTTGGTCAGGGTGGATTCGGTAGCCGAGGATTCCATCGACAATGCCGGCAGCCGCACCCTAAATGAGCTGCCCTGACCAATGCCGGCGCTCGCTGCCGTGACCGTGCCGCCATGTATTTCGACCAGCTGGCGCACCAGAGTCAGCCCAAGCCCCAGGCCACCTTGAGAATGAGCCAGGGAACGGTCGGCCTGAGTAAAAAGATCGAAGACATGCGGCAGGATATCGGGGGCGATGCCGATACCAGTGTCACGGACCTCGATGACGACATCAGAGCCTTCCCGCATCACGCTTAGCGTGATTTTCCCGCCTTCGCTGGTATACTTGGCGGCGTTGTTCAGTAAGTTAGACAGCACTTGCTCCAAGCGGACACGATCGCCTTCGATCCATTGCGGCGTCGTAGTCTGTGAGATGATCAACTCCTGTCCACGCGATTCGATCAGAGGACGACTGGTTTCAATCGAATTATTCACAATGTCGGTAAGTTCGAAACGCTCGGACTTCAGGGTGATTTTGCCATGCTTGATGCGGGCCACATCCAGCAGGTCATCGAGCAGCTGCGCCATATGAGTCACTTGACGGTCGATAACATTAAGGCTCCATGCCAGCTTGGGATCAGTCGCTTCCTGCATTTTCATCAATTGCACGGCATTGCGGATGGGCGCCAGCGGATTGCGGAGCTCGTGGGCGAGCATCGCCAGAAATTCGTCTTTACGCTGGTCCGCCAGGCGCAACGCTTCTTCGGCGCGTTTACGCTCGGTAATGTCGGTTCCCACAACAAGCAGTTTGTAACACGTATTGTCGTCGATCAGAGGAATCTTGACTGTTTTATACCAGTGTACAGAGCCATCGGCATGTGTGACTTTTACTTCAGGAATGATCTTGGATTTGCCGGTGTTTATAACATCGAGGTCATTTCTATGGAAGTAAGCCACTTCATCTGCGTTGGGATTGAAGTTCTCCTCGGTCAAACCGATCAAACTTTCAGGGCTAGTGTTATAGGATTGCGCCAGAGCCTCATTCCCCAAAAGAAATCGCCCCTCCCGGTCTTTGACAAAAATAACACTGGGCGTCGCATCGATGACTTGCCTGAGAAAGGCCCGTTCATGTTGCAACGCTTCCTGGCTGCTTTTGATATCGGTAATGTCTTCAGTTGTCCCGAAAGCGCCGAGCAGCGAACCATGCTCGTCAAACTCAAGCTCAGCCAGTTCGCGCACCCATTTGACCTGCTGGTCTACTAAAATCCGGTGTTCAATATCATAGGGTTTGCCGGTAAGAGCGTCTTGCCAAGCCTTATCGACAAAATGCCGATCTGATGGATGGACGACATCAAGAAACGATTGATACGTTAAAGGTGTGCCTTTAAGTATGCCAAAAATTCGAAAATCTTCATCAGACCATTCCAGTACATTATTACAGACGTTCATACGCCAGCTGCCGATATGAGCGACTGCCTGGGCACGATTTAGATCCCTCTGGCTCTCTCGCAAAGCCTCTTCGGCTCGCTTGCGCTCGGTGATATTTGTGCTCACCGTGCCCAAGCCGACTATTTTGCCGTTTAAATCCTTCAGCGCAAAGACGTTGTAGATCATCCACAGTGCATCCCCTGTTTTGAAATGCCGGAAACGGATTTCGATCTCGCCACGGCCGTTCTGGAATACCGCAAGGAAGAACTCATCCATAATAAGTGACTGATCTTCCGGAAAAAAGAATTCCTTGACAGGTGTTTTAAGGCCCTGCTCGAGACTATCCAGGCCTACAAGACGCAGACCGGCATCGTTGATGAAAAAAGGCACACCTTCTGTATCGCACATGCCAATAAACTCGGTGCTGCTTTTAGCGAGTAAGATATATAAATTCCGTTCAGCTATTGTACGATTGCGTTCGGAAATTTCCTGCTTAAGCTGTTGCTCTCGTTCAATGACCGTATATAAGGCCTGTTTTTCCTGATTATGTAAACGTGCAATGATCAAGCTGCATATTGCACCTACTGTAACTAAAAACACGACGCGTAGCATTTCGCTAGTGTGAGCGATATAAAACGAATTGTGCGGCTCGACTAAAAAATAAACGCTCGCCACCGCACTCAATACCGTAGTAAAAAGCCCCGCTCTTAATCCTCCACTCCAGGCGGCGAACGCAATTACGACTAAAAAGAGCAGTTGCGGTGACGAGTCTCCAAAAATAAATTGAAGTTGAATTAAAATAAACAAGATAGCCGCTGTCCCCAGTATTGAGGCTATGTAGGCGTTGCTGAAAAAATACTTGATATGGATCATTATTATATGTAGCAAATTCTACATTGTTATTTATGGAATAAAACCAGCGCATGGTGACAGAGCTTGTTCACGAAGTTTGTTCATCTACTCTTTTTGCCAGCGCCTGAAGTTCAGCAGATATTACCACTGGATAATCCGGTGCATCAGTTAACTTCGTCAATTCCACAGGTAAGCAATGCAATTGATCACGTGTATATGCTCTGATTTCGAGCAATCCTGGCTGCTGTGCAGTTACTCTGCCACCTTGCATGACTGATTGCAGTAGAGGCTTTCCGAAGCAAGGCGCATCGACAAGAGTAACGGTATCAAAGCTCATCATGCCATTATCATGGTAATGTCGATACACCTGCTTTCGTCCCGGCCAAGTGGCTTTACCTTCCGAGCGTTTACGCCTGGCAATGCCGGCATATTCCTGCAATTTATAAGCGCAGTCCAGGTACGGGGCATCGGCTGACGTATCCAGACGAGTGCCAATGCCGAAACCGTCAATTGGAGCCTTTTGAACTATCAAATCGGCAAGTTTGTATTCATCAATATTGCCGCTGGCAAAGATAGTAGTATCTTTAAGGCCGCCACAATCAAGTATCGCTCTGACTTTTTTGGCATGATCGGCCAAATCTCCGCTATCTAGACGCACTCCTTTGATATTTATACCTTGCACCTGTAATGATGGTGCCAGATCGACGACTTTTTGCGCGGCTCTTTCAGTATCGTAAGTATCGATTAATAACACGACATTGTCAGGATTTGCTTTTGCAAAGTGCACAAAAGCCTGGTTTTCCTGACAATGGGTTTGTACAAAAGAATGAGCCATCGTTCCGTAAACAGGTACACCAAAAACCATTCCTGCCGAAACCGTTGCTGAACCGTCAAAACCGGCCAGATAACATGCCCGTGCAGCCAACAATGCAGCCTCGCCGCCATGCGCTCTGCGCATACCGAAATCAACCAGTAATTTGTCCTCTGCTATTAATACCGAGCGCGTGGCCTTGGTTGCAATCAAGGACTGGAAATGCAAAAGATTAATCAGCCTGCTTTCTATCAATTGAGCTTCGGGAAGCGGCGCTGTTATGCGTAAAATCGGTTCATTCGGAAAAAACACCGTGCCTTCCGGCATTGCATGAACATCACCAGTAAAACGTAATGCTGCCAAGCGATCAAGCACTGCCGGTTTGAAGAGGCCTGTGCCAGACAGCCATTCGATTTCATCGGGAGCAAAACGCAATTGTTTCAGATAGTTCAATACCTGTTCCAGACCTGCAGCGACCAGATATCCGCGGTTTTTAGGCCGTTTGCGAACAAAAAACTCAAACACCGCCACCTCTTCCATGCCTTGCTCATAATAACCCTGCAACATGGTCAACTGGTACATGTCGGTTAGTAATGCACTATTTTCTGTCATTGAATCATAGCCAATGTAATGGGTATCGCACCCTTTAAAATCATTTTATTGATTGCCTGCTCTCCATCTTGCTTGTGCACATTAACAGCACGCACAGCATCTGTTAGCAACAGCACTTCATAATTACGGTTCAGGGCATCGCATACTGTATATAAAACACAGTAGTCAGTAGCCAAACCACCGATAAACAAACGTGAGACACTCAACTTTTCCAACATCTTATTCAGGTCAGGATTCTCAAAACCTGAATAGCCGTCATTTTCTACCTCTATTCCAGTGGAAAAAACAGGGGCAGTGGCAGGAAGATGCAAGCTGCGAGCAAATTCTGCGCCAGTAGAACCGGCAATACAGTGATCGGGCCAGGGTCCGCCCTGCTTAATAAAAGACCCATGATTTATTGGATGCCAGTCACGAGTTGCAAGTACTGGCAATTGCCGCTGAATAAAGCGATCGATATAGTTATTCATAACCGGTATAACCTGATCGCCTTCCGCTACGGCCAAACGGCCGCCGGGCAAAAAATCATTTTGTAAATCGATTACCAATAAGGCATCGCTTATTCCCAACTCAATTTTTTCTGCGTTGTTTTTCTTGGTGTTCATAGAACGCTCTTCGTTAAAAATTGCCCCACAGAGTTAATACCATTGATTAATTTTCTTAACCTTGTGTGATTGAGCCCTATAATGGTTTTTTGCGCCCTTACTTAAGAGAATTTATCGCTATACAAGTGTTATGGATACTGCCAGAAATGTAAAGTACTGAGTCGTTTCCGTATACCATTGCTTATTTATCCCGAGGTTTTGATATGCCTGAAGAGTTGCCCGCTACGTTGATTACCTGGGAGGAAGTTTATAATTTATGCCGGCAACTGGCCAGACAGTTAAATAAGGCAGATTTCCGGATCGATGTAATCGTCGCCATAGCTCGGGGCGGTTTTGTACCGGGACGGCTATTGTCGGATATGCTTGGCATCCATGATCTGACCAGTTTCAAAATTGAGCATTATCAAGGTGCTTATAAACAACATGAAGCCTATGTTAAATACCCGTTAAACGCCGATATTAACGGGCGAAATGTCCTGTTATTGGATGATGTCTGCGATACTGGTGATACTTTTATCGTTGGCGTTGAGCATATTCGGCACTGCGGCACTGCGAACGAAATTCGCACAGCGGCCCTGCACCTCAAAACTGTTTCCAAATTTATTCCCGACTTTTATGTCGAAACGGTCAGCGAATGGCGATGGCTTATCTATCCCTGGGCAGTTAATGAGGATTTATCGAGTATGATTGCGAAAATGCGGCTTGATAATTCCAATGTAATGCTGCTGCACCAGCAAATCAAGCAGCGGCATGGCATCGATGTAAGCGACCGGCAAATAGAAGATGCGCTGATGTTGCTCCAGGGTGCAGAAAAGCAATAGCCCAAGGTGCGGCAACTGTTTCATAAATCAGCAGATATTTTTGCACCATGGTAAAAAATAAAGAAATTGCTTCGAAGTTGCGCGAAATTGCCACCTTACTGGATGAGCAAAAGGCCAATCCATTTCGGGTTAACGCCTATTTGAATGCGGCCCAAACGATCGGCACTATGGCAAAGCCTATAGAAGATTTGCTGCGGTGCGAGGGTTTTTCATGTTTGTTGGAACTTCCAGGAATCGGGGAAGGTATCGCCAGATCCATTAGCGAATTTGTGGTGACGGGACGCATGAGCCGTTTGGAAAGTTTACAGACAGGACATGATCCCATTGCATTATTCGAGCAAATTCCTGGAATCGGTCCCCGATCGGCGCACCGGATTATCGAAACACTGCATATCGATTCACTGGAAGCGCTGGAACTGGCAGCGCATAATGGCCGCTTAAAAATCGTCCCCGGCTTTAGCACGAAAAAGATCGAGTTTGTAAAAACCTGGCTTGCCCATGTCTTGGGTTATCGCCGGCCACGTATTGAATCGCATCAAACCATTGTAGAACCGCCCGTTACTCTATTGTTGAAAATAGACGAACAGTATCGCAAACAGGCAGAAGCCGGAGAGTTACCCACCCTTGCACCGAAGCGTTTCAATCCGAGTGGCGAAGCCTGGCTACCCATTTTACATGCAACCAGGCAGGGTTGGCATTTTACAGCTTTATATTCCAATACCGCACGCGCTCACCAACTGGATCGGGTGAAAGACTGGGTTGTGATTACATTTTATGATGATCAGCATCACGAAGGACAGCATACCGTTGTCACAGAAACACGTGGCGCTGCTGTTGGCCGGCGAGTAGTCCGAGGCCGCGAAAAGGAATGTAGTGAATATTATTCATTGCATTCGGCATAGGACAATACCCATGAATTACTGAGACGTGGTTGACAGAATGCTAATGTTGCTCTGATACAAAGTAATAGCAAAATTAATCTACAGCAAGTTGTCGATAAGAACCACGATAATATAAAAGCGGTTCTCCCGAACGGCATATGCACTCTTGCACTTCGCCTATGATGACCCAATGCGTGCCGGCAAGCACTTTCTCAACGACTTTGCAATCAAGGGACATGAGGCTCTTGTTCAGAATAGGTGCACCAGTAACACCCGGTTGCCAGTCTGTATTTTCGAAGCGTTGTTGTTGGTTGCTACCGCCGGCAAATTGATTGGAAAGATCTTGTTGATCCGAATTTAGTACATTAACCGCAAAGTACTGACTTTTCTGAATACCTTCACCGGTGTCCGCAGCATTATTAATACAAACCAATACCAGAGGAGGGTTAACTGAAACGCTGGAAAATGCAGTTACTGTCATCCCTTGAACGCCGAATTTTTGAGAACTTGTGGTTACCACGGTAACACCGCTAGTCCAAAGTTGCAGCGCTTTTTTAAAATCATCAACACTAACTGTCATTTATGTCTCCGGAAATTTGTTATGTTTATGTAATTCTATTTCCAATCTCAGAGAAGAAACAGATATTCAGGTGTATTAAGTTTATGAGTCAATATGGTACAACACCTGCTGAGGCTTGTTAAATAATCGCAGGTATTCTTGAATCAGAACCGCTTCTTATACTTAAAATAAAGTCGAATGAAATTTTGGATGCCACAACTGAAGTTTTTAGAGTATTAGGAACTCATTGCGAAGTTTGCGGCCGAGCACATAAGGAAATAGATGAACCTAAAAAAGTAATAATGGAGTTGGTCAATTTTGGCGATAAATGTAGTTATTTTACGCACCGGCTTTGCCGGTTAGTCAGCGGTCTTTGCCGTCACCTTAGCATACAAGCGGTATTGAGGCATTTGAATTTGCGTTGGGAGACAACTAAAAATATCGATAAGGCCAATTTACATCAAACCCTGCCTTCGCTTGAGCCTGAGAAGCTCAGTGGGTTGAAGTATATCGGTGTTGATGAAGTTGTCAGGGCCAAAGGTCATGACTATATAACTGTGGCTTATGACATGTGTAAAGGCCACTTGATCTGGGTGGAAACGGGTCAAACGGCAAAGTTTTTTTCCAGCTTTCTCATAGGAGTATTTTCTATGCTGATGCATAAAAAATATTCACAAGACCGGAGAATAACCAACTTTAATAATAAAAAGCCTACTTAACAAAGCACAAAAAGCCGTCAAAAAAATTAGCTTCTGCATCTGTTTCTTAAGTAATGGAGATTAAAAACAGCGGGCAGATGTAAATCACATCCGCTCAATAATTTCAATCGCATTACCGTCTGGATCACGACAAAAAAGAGCTCTTCGTCCAGATTTGCTCATAGTATAAACAATACCTGCCTTATTTAAGGCATCCTGGACAGGAGCAAGCGACAACGCATTTAAGGCAACATGTCGATCCCGTCCGCCGTGTTCAGGGCGCCCCATTATTGGGTCTGGATTTTCCAGTTCCAGCAAATGAATTTGCTGGTCACCCAACTGAAACCATGCCCCCGGAAAACCCAAGTCTGGCCGATCGATTTGCTGCAACCCCAAAATTTCACTGTAAAATACAAGTGATCTATCTAAATTGGCAACAATAAGACTGGCATGGTTTAGGGAAAATATGTTCGTCGACATTATTTGAATTGAATATCTTATTATTTAGTAAAGAAATTATACCTTTTTACGTTCCATTATAAAACATTAAGGTTTTCCTTATTACTTACACGCTTCAATCGGTGACGACCCTATGAAATCCTTAGGGGCGTTATCCCGGAACGTTAAATGGTTTATAAAATACACTCAAAATTCTACTGGACGCGCAACTGATCAAGATGCGCTATAGGCAATTACATAACACAAGTGAGACAAGGTATAATAGCTGTTTTGACAACCATTACCATTTCATATCACCGATTCAAGCTAGATAAGCATGATAAATCAGTGCCTTGGAATAGATATTCACTTTTTAAAACTATAAACTATGCAAATTAACGCAATTTATCCAGGTACGTTCGATCCCATTACTAATGGACATTTGGATATAATTGCCAGGGCATCAAATCTTTATAACAAAGTTATTGTTGCTGTGGCGGTCAACAGAGGGAAAACGCCATTATTTTCTCTTGATGAGCGGGTCGCACTGGTAAGAGAAGTGACAACTGAATTTTCTAATGTCCAAGTAATCGGCTTTGACAACTTGCTAGTTGATTGTGCCAAGCAACAAGGAGCTAATGTCATTCTAAGGGGCCTGCGTGCGGTATCTGATTTTGAATATGAGTTTCAGCTGGCCGGAATGAATAGGCGGCTTGCACCGCAACTGGAGACCGTGTTCCTGACACCTGCCGAACAATATGAATTTATTTCTTCGAGCATGATCAGGGAAATTGCACAACTTAAGGGCGATGTAACTTGTTTTGTCCCTGATGCCGTTCACCAGCGTTTAATAGAGAAATTTACTTAGGAAATAACATGGCCCTTATTATTAACGATGAATGTATTAATTGTGATGTCTGTGAACCGGAATGCCCGAATGGCGCTATATCACAAGGTGAGGATATTTATATTATTGATCCGGAATTATGTACCGAGTGTGTAGGGCATCATGGCTTGCCCCAATGTGTCGAGGTTTGTCCGGTCGATTGCATAGATAAAGATCCCAAACATATTGAAGATCACGATACGTTATATCAAAAGTATTTAAAGTTGACGCAATAGTATATTTCGCACCATCAGATTTACAGAATTTATAAAAATCGATTTTCGGGTTGTTGTTAAAGACCTCTGGTAATTCTGGATTCTTGTAGCATTTATAATATGTAGCAAAGAGATAAATCTTAAACTTTATATGTTTCGGGGTTTAACTAAAGTTGATGCTTAACGGGCAGTACGCGTTCACTTATGCTTTTCTCGTTAAGATGCTTGTAAAGCATCTTAACGGTTTCGGACTTGTTGTTTAATACAGGCACTAATGCCCCCAGGGCAATCGCGCTTAAATTGCTCCGATGACATGGAGTAAATAATCGTTATC
>CAYVFT010000026.1:0-37001 GCA_964450225.1 uncultured Crenothrix sp.
TCGAAAGATTGCCCAAAGTTGCAAGATACCAAGACGGACTGGATTGGTTCTCATCAGCGCAGCTTCACCTTTTTTGGTGGTTTGCCTGAACTGGTTGTCTCCGATAACTTGCTCTCCGGCGTCACCAAGGCGCACCGTTATGAGCCCGACCTGAATCCGACTTATCTGGAAATGGCAACGCATTATGGCGTCGCGATTGCCCGGAAACCCAAAGATAAAGCCAAAGCGGAGGTGGGTGTACAAATTGTTGAACGCTGGATTTTGGCGTCATTGCGCAAGCACACCTTCTTTTCTCTTCCTGAGCTTAATCAGACGCTTCAACAGTTGCTATTAAAGCTTAAGCACCGGCCTTTTAAAAAACTGCCCGGTTCACGCAGCGAACTTTTCCACAACCTGGATAAGACGGCACTTAAAGCCTTATTCATGACTCCGTAGTCTTAAAAAGGCGGTCATAAAGTCTGCTGGAAATCATCAGTTGACGCAGCAACACCATAAAAACGGATTAAGCTCATGTTGAATCATCATCCCACACTCGATAAATTAAAAACCCTGAAGTTATATGGCATGCCAGCATTGGCGACTCAACACTGGCCGATGCTATTATGGATCGCTTGGTACACAACGCTTATATAATAAAATTAGAGGGAGATTCACTCAGAAAACAGCAAGCAAATTTGACGACAACTAGCGAGATAGAGTAAAAATAAACCTCCCGCGTCGCTCCGCTCCGATGGGGTGGCAGCTTTCACTGGAATACGCACCGTATCACAAAGCGGTCGAAATCACCGGAATGTAATCATGATATGTTGAGGAAAAAAAATCCATGAAAAAGATTATCACAAAAATGCTAATCGCCGGTGCGGTGGCCTCCCTTGTTTTACTAAACGGTTGCGTCGCTGAAACCAAATACAATGCCTTAGAGCAAGAATATCAACAGCTTCAATCTGTATTGAGTGCTGATCAGGCACAGATTGTTCTTCTTGAGGGCAAACTAAAAGTCACAATGGTGGATCAGGTTTTATTTCCTGAAGGCGGCTTTAAACTTAATTCTCAAGCCAAGGCTGTTCTTGATAAGTTAGTGCCTACGCTTTCAGGTTTACAGCAAACAAAAATTATCGTTGACGGCTACACCGACAATGTTCCAATTGGTCCCGGGTTAAAGCGTGAAGGGATTTCTTCAAATCTTGATTTGTCATCCAGGCGAGCCGATGTCGTAGTTGAATATCTGGTAAATCAGGGTGTAAACCAAAATCTGATATCAGCTCAGGGTTTTGGCGAATCAAACCCGGTGGCCTCAAACGATACGCCTGATGGCCGTTCCCAGAATCGTCGCATAGAAGTGACATTGGTGGGGCCTGGCAATTAATGGAATTGCGGCTACGATCAATAGGGTTGGCAACGTTGTTCTGACTACCTTTTTCTTAAAGCTGCGCAAGTTCCCAAGCTTTAGCTTGGGAACTTGCGCAACTGTATCTACGCTGCCTGGCGTTGGAATTTAATAGCAAAACAATAATCAACTACTATTAAGGATTTATCGGATGAACACAATTACTTTACATCTATTAAAAGGCGTTAGCATTGCTCTGGTCGGCGTTCTTTTAACTGCTTGTGCCGCGATGAAAGCGGAAGAAGCAACCAGTAAAGAACAGTTATTAGCAGCCGCTGGTTTTAAAATGCAGTTGGCAAATACTCCAGAAAAACTGGCGCACTTAAAATCACTGACTCAACAAAAAATAGTAGTGCATGAAAAAGACGGCATTAACTATTACGTCTACGCCGATGCGACCACTTGCCAATGTGTCTACATAGGCAAAGATGCGAATTATCAAAACTTTCAACAATTACAAGTTCAGAAAAAAATCGCCCAAGAGCAACAAATGACGGCGGAAATGAATGAAAATGCTGAAATGAATTGGGATATGTGGGGCCCTGGATATGGTATGGGTGGGTTTTATTGATTGTTGGCGGGCGACCGTTGGGGTTTAGGGCCGTAGGATGGGCTGAACGCAGTGAAACCCATCTCGATGCTCAATGCCGTTACATGATGGGTTTCTAAAATCCGTTCGTTGTATTAAACCAAACGGTGTGCTAATTCCCAAGCTGAAGCTTGGGAATTAGCACAAATGATGTGGACGGGGTAAATACCCCGTCCAGCTCGGGGCATTCCTGTACAGACGCCGCCTTCGGGAGCTCCGCAAAGTGAACCGGGAAAAGCTCGCGGGTATGGGTGTTTCCCCGGGCGTCATCGATCTATTTGTAGGCAATGCCGTTTATTCCCCGGTGCAGCAGACCACGCTCGTACAGGAACTG
Organism: uncultured Crenothrix sp.; assembly: GCA_964450225.1. Taxonomy (GTDB): domain Bacteria; phylum Pseudomonadota; class Gammaproteobacteria; order Methylococcales; family Methylomonadaceae; genus Methylobacter_C. Next base: position 2,311 of record CAYVFT010000026.1, read on the forward strand.
GCCCGTATGAACAATACTGCGGATTGCGTTAATTTCATGAAATTTGCCGTTTTGGCACGCAATAATAATGTTGCATTCTTCCGGACGCACCAAGCCGGAATGTACGCAAATCTTCACAAAGAAGCAGCTGTGGAACGCTTCGTAGGTGCTGGATAACCAGAAAGGGCTTTCCACCTAACTACAGTCTTTTTTGTCCTGACTGGGTCGTTAGAAGTTGTAGTTGAATCTTGTTCATGCTGGACGGATCATGAAGCCTTTTAGGCTTTTTGGAAGCCACCTATGAGCGGCAATTGAAGTTAGGCATCACCCGCCGGGAACCAAGCTGATACCGCGCCCGGAATGGGTGGCACAGTGGGACGCTCTCTCCGCCGATCAGAATAAACGCTATAGCTGTCACATCGATTCCTGCAGCTATCCCGACCGCTCCTCGCGCGACGACATTTAATTATTGCCGCTTGCTGGGTAGATGCGGTTCTCATAAAGTGGACACTTAAGGGGAGTGTCGGCCCCGGTACCGTGGATGACACCCAATATCGCTTTTTCGCTCCCGGAGAGGGTATCGTGGCAGGGATCGAGAAACTGAAAGTATCGGCTCTTCTTGTTTACAACTGCCACAAGAAGATGGCAAGGGCACTGGTGGCCAAGCCTAATTAAGGGATGATCGAATCAACGCAGTAATGTATAGTTTAGCAGGCTAGGTTGTTCGTACCGTCCATGTCAGTTAATAGTACGCACAGCTTACGCTATTAGGCGGGTTCAAAAACCGAAAATTATCACACTCAATAAGGAAAACTCATGAAAGATAAGAGACATTGGCAAATCCTCGGCGCTACTGCATTGATTAGCGTCTCGCTGCTGTCGGGATGCTCCAGTTCAGGAAGTAAGGACTCCCCGCAATCCTTGCAGGCAGGGTCTCCTGCTCTGGTTGCGCAGGATCAAACAATTGGGACCCAGGCTGGGGACAGGCCTGGCGGGCTTGAAGGCGAGCTAGTCGTCATCACCGCAACAGTGAAGGCCATCGACAAGAAAAACAGGGTGGTTACTTTGGAATCTCCCGACGGTAAAGAGGCCAAGGTTAAATGCGGGCCTGAAGTCCGTAATTTTGCCCAGATTCGCGTCGGTGACGAAGTCAAGACATCATTTCTGGAAACTGTCGAATTATTCGTGACCGGTAATGATGAACCCTCCGCCGAACAGGTAACGGGAGTTGACCGCGCACCCTTGGGTAGCAAGCCGGGTTTTGCGGCCATTGACGCAGTTGAAGTGAAAGCCTCCGTTGTAGCCATCAATTATCAGACCCGGGAAGTAACACTAAAAGGCCCTGAGGGCAAGGTCATAAAGGTGATAGCCGGGCCTGAAGTAAGACGCCTCAACGAAGTCAAGGCGGGAGATTCTGTGGTGGCACGCCTGATACGCGCGGTTTCGATCGAGGTTAGCAAGCCCGCTACAAACTGAGTTCACTGCTTACGTTGGACGGAGTTTGCAACTCCGTCCCTGACATCTAAAACAGGTTAATCCTGGCTGCGTAGTGAGAGTATTGAATAAACGTTAAGGACGGGTTTACAAAACCCGTCCAGCTTGGGAGCCTCCGCACGTCCATGCGTTACCAAATGCCGACCGGCGAGTGCTTTATTAAAAACAGGCAAATTGATTTTGCTTCAACAAATCCGGAGAAAAAATGAACCATAAGAAAATTCTTTATAAATGCACCCTCCTCTTGCTATCTGTCATGGCAGGTTTGTCAGGCGCTGTAAATGCAGAAGACCTAAGCCTTGGCTCTGTCAGCAAGGGGCAAGCCACAAAGATCGTTCAGTCGGGTGCAAATGGTATGACCGACGTAAATTCGACTGCCGTCCAAGGTAGTTTGACAGATACCCTGGTAAAGAAGTTGAGTATTAGCAGCGAACAGGCGCAAGGAGGGGCCGGTGCACTTTTTCAGCTAGCCAAAGGTAAGCTGGATGCCGGACAATTTGCAGAGTTAAGCAAAGCGGTGCCAGAGATGGCTAGCTTGTTAAGTGCGGCGCCCAAGCAAACGGAGGCCACGAGTGGCTTGGCTGAAGGCGCATCATCCGTCCTGGGTGAAGCTAATAACCCTTATGGTAACCTTGCTGGACTGGCTTCAGCTTTTAAGGTGTTAAACCTTTCCCCTGACAGGGCCGATGAATTTATTCCGGCAGTTGTTGATTATGTCAGAGCAAAAAACGGAGCACTTACCGCAAATATGCTGCAATCAGCATTGTATAGTGGTTTATAGGGTTAGCCCTGTTTAGCCGGATGGGCAACGGGTGCTTAGCGCGTTTCAGCCCACCACTTTTTTTAAAATAATCGGCAATTCAATTAATTACCAGGACTCCCAAGATGTTGTTAACAAATAAACGCTTTAAAGAAGAAGTTATTCTTTTCATTGTATTTGCCCTGTCACTGATCGGCATGGGTATTACGGATTTTTCGCCCATTGAAAGTCATCGTTACTGGGTCCTAATGATTATTCTTATGGCTATTGCAAGCATCGGCCTGGGCTGGTCAAAAGAAGAATTTCAAGGGAATAGTTTTAAACTGATCGTCCGTCAGCTTATCCATTGGGGCGCGACATTGATTACTGTGTCAGGTGTTTATCTATTGCTGAATACAGGACGTTTGAACTATGAAAGCACGGGGCTTATTATCGAGCTTATTCTCGGTTTTTCGTTATTTCTGGATGGCCGCAATTTTGGCTGGCGGATTAGTCTGCTAGGTATTCTGGTGGGGTGTACCGCAATTGTTGCAGCCTATGTTGATGAATATATCTGGGTTATCTTACTGGTGTCTTCGTGTCTCTGGGGCATAACTTACTACTGGGAGAAACGTCGCCATAAAGGCCTATGATAAATGAACCTAATAAACCACGAAGAACATAGCGCTTAAGCCGGGCAAAAAAAACTGCCCACCTCATTAGGCTAAGGCTGTGAGGGTATCTTTAATCCTAAAAAATCAGTTGGGCCCGGAGCGCGACGGGGTATGTAACAAGACGCAACGTTTTCTGGTTCCCACACGGCGCGTGGGAACGAGTAACTAATTTTTAAGGCCATCTTAAGCAAAAAAGTAGCCACACTTTTAATGCGGTTGGTATTATGTGACTGCATTTCTCAAGAACATAACAACTGTTTCCAAATCTTAAAATTAAGAGGCCTGTTTATGATTCCGATACGCTTACAGAAACGCCTGTTTCACCCTACAGCAATAGTTCTTGTCGCATTGACCGCTGGTTTCTTTACATTAACCGCACAGGCCGAGGACAAAAAACCCAATATCATCTTCATTATGGGCGATGACATAGGCTGGTTTAACATCGGCGCCTATCATCAGGGTATCATGTCTGGACGGACGCCAAACCTCGACAAGCTTGCTACCGAGGGCATGCGCTTCACCGACTACTACGCCGAAGCCAGCTGCACTGCGGGGCGCGCCAATTTCATCACCGGTGAGCTGCCGGTCCGCACCGGACTTACGACGGTCGGACAGGCCGGCTCGACGATTGGCATGCCGGCTCAGGCACCGACCATTGCCACGGCGCTGAAGGAGATGGGTTACGCTACTGGCCAATTTGGCAAGAACCACCTGGGTGACCTGAACAAGTTCCTGCCCACGGTGCACGGCTTCGACGAGTTTTTCGGGTACCTCTATCACCTCGATGCGATGGAAGACCCGTCCCATCCCAACTACCCGCCGGCGCTGAAGGAGACAGTGGGCCCCCGCAACATGATCCATAGCTGGGCGACCGATAAGGACGATTCGACCGAGCAACCGCGCTGGGGCAAGATCGGCAAACAGAAGATTGAGGACGCTGGCACGCTCTATCCGAAAAGGATGGAGACAGTGGATGATGAGATTCTCGACTATACACTCAAATTTATCGACAAGGCCAAGCAGGACAATAAGCCCTTTTTCGTCTGGTTGAATCCGACGCGTATGCACATTGTCACGCATTTGTCCGAAAAGTACGAGAAAATGCGCACGCCAGAGAACGGTTGGTCCGAGGAAGAGGCGGGGATGGCTCAGCTCGACGACATCGTCGGCGCAGTGATGCAAAAACTCAAGGACGCCAGCCTCGACGATAACACCATCGTTGTGTTTAGCACGGACAACGGCGCAGAGAACTTCACTTGGCCCGACGGCGGCCAGACGCCTTTCGCAGGTGGTAAGGGGACAGTATTGGAAGGCGGCTTCCGCGTGCCGGCGATCATTCGTTGGCCGGGCAAGGTGCCAGCCGGCAAGGTCGAGAATGGGGTTTTTTCGGGCCTCGACTGGTTCCCGACTTTCGTCGCTGCGGCCGGTAACCCCAAAATTGCCGACGAACTCAAGCAGGGTAAAAAACTCGGCGGCACGCAGTACAAAGTCCATCTTGACGGCTACAACCAGTTAGATGTGCTTACCGGCCAAGGCCCATCGAAGCGGCATGAGATTTTCTACTTCGCAGAGTCGACGCTCGGCGCCGTGCGCATCGACGACTACAAATACCGCTTCATTGATCAGCCGAACGGCTGGCTGGGTGGTACTGTTAAAGTCGACTGGCCGATTCTTGTCAACCTGCGGCTTGATCCTTTTGAGCGTACAGGTCTGAGCGGATCGTTGAACTACTATCACTTCTTCGTTTATCAGTTCTGGCGCTTCGTCTTCGCGCAGGATGAGATCGGCAAATATGCACAGACTTTCCTTGAGTACCCACCGATGCAAAAAGGTGCTAGTTTCAACCTGGAAGCACTGAAAGCGGAGCTCGAAAAGAAAATGGAAATGATAAAAAGCCACCAAAGCCAGTAAGCTGAAGGGGACGCTTGATGTGGCCTTGGTCGATGCCGAAGCAGCCAATCCGGGGCTGCGCAGCACCTCGATGATTGCCCCGCAGGCGCATATGCTGGCCAATCTAAAGTATCTGGCGACCGGCTCAATGCCGTTCGTCGGTGCGGCACAAGCCGAGGCCAAAATAACTGACTCGGTATCGGGGCAGATACTTGCATTGTCTGTAGATAAGCGGATCGGGGGTGGTTCGTTTACAACCGGTTTTCAGTGGCAGTGGGGCGATGCGGAAAATGCTGTCAACCATTGGGCTGAACTGATGGCAACTCGATTGTCGGCCTAGACTTCGGGTACAGCCCCACAGTAAGGTAGTTTTTCTTATTGCTATAGGTCAGGGTGTGCATTAGCGTTCCCTGACTCTTTAAATCCATGAATACCAGTAATCTGTTACCTTGTGCTTTTAATATCGAGGTATCAATTGATGTCGGCAGTTTCGGCAAGGTAACAGACAAACTGAGCCACGGCTTTTGGCGCAAAAATACATTGTTCATTAAATTAGACATTGTATGTATATGGCGGATATAAAACAGAGTGTGGAAATTAATATTCCGTCATTCCAAATCCTAAATTAACCTATAGAGGTATAAAACATGAATACTAGGCATATTATCGTTGGTATCACCGCTGCTGTCATGTTGGCAAGTTCTGCGCTTGTTTTCGCAGCTGATGCTCCTAAGGCAGAGGGCGCTAAAGAGGAAAGTGTGAAGAAGCCGCTCGGCAAATTGACCTGCGAGGATTTTATCGGCATTGATGATGTCATCAAGCCCCAGTATGTCATCGCTGCGGTTGCGCACACCAAGGGCGGCAAGGCCAAAAATGCAGTCATCGAAATTGTGGATACTGAAACACTCGTTCCTTTTCTGGTCGAAGAGTGTCAAAAGGCTCCGAAAGAATCTTTCTGGGCGAAGTTGAAGAGTAAGCTAAAACTCTAATACGCTGCCCTTAAAAGTTATAAAGGCCGTCATTGTATTTAACAGGACGGCCTTTTTTAGTTCCATTGGGTTGCGAAAGAGCCGTAATCCAGCCACAAAGCAGTGCACAGTTTTATCAACAACTATGAGAGACAAAAAAATGAACAAGAAAACCAAACAACTCTTGGGGGTACTTGCGCTGATCGGACTAATTTCATTAACCGCGTGCGTTACAAAAACCAGTTATAACGCCTTGCAGCAGCAATACGATCAATTGGAAGCAGATCTTCGCGTTTGAGAGCAAATGAGAGAAATTCCTACAAGAAGAAATGGAGGGTTTTCACTAAACTTCCACTGTATGTCTGAGCCCGGAGGTCAACCCTCCTGAGAGTCAGTCCAGCCAGAAAAGCGATACGGCGCAAGCGAGCTGGTCAAGAAGGCGCAGAACCCGGTCGCCGACCTTATCAGCGTACCGATGCAAAACAATTTCAACTTCAACGCCGGTTCCCACAATCAGACGCAAACGCTTATCAACATTCAGCCGGTGATTCCAATCCATCTGATCGAGGATTTTAACCTGATCACGCGCATTTTTGTTACCCTTCTATTCTGATTTGTCATACCATACAATCCTTTTACATTCCCCTTACAGAGACGCGATTCAGCGCATCTTTTCACTAAAGACATGAATAGCACAAACTATGATGCCTGCCCTGAGTGTGATTTATTACTCAAGTCTGCTCAGCCCAAAATTGGCGAAAAAGCCCATTGTCCGCGCTGCGGCTTGTTACTGTCACGTCCGCGTAAACAAAGTGTTGAACGCTCCTTTGCCCTGTCAATTGCGGGGTTTATATTGTTTTTTCCCGCTAATTTATTGCCGATGGTGGGTATAACAGTCATGGGCAATACCAACACCGGAATATTGATTTCCGGCGTTATTGCTTTATTTAACGACGGTATGGAGGCCGTTGCTATTGTCGTATTTTTGGCTAGCATCCTGTTTCCGCTAGTGCATCTCAGTTTATCTTTACTGATCAGCGGTCACCTTTATTTCAACCACCCCAATCGATATTTAGTCGGGTGGATGCGCTGGATGCATCATTTGGATGAATGGGTGATGCTGGAGGTTTATATGCTGGGTATTATTGTTGCCTGCGTTAAGCTCATGGCGATTGCTCCACTCAAATTCGGCTGGGGCCTTTATGCTTTTGTCGCCCTGATCATCATAACAACTATGCTGACCAGCGGCCTGGATGACGAGTTATTCTGGCAACGCATCGAGCAATTGCGTAATGAGAACACCGATGAAAATTAAACCAAATGCCCTTGCAAAAGGGTTTATACGCTGCCATGACTGTGGTTGCCTGGTCAAAACAGTTGTTCAACCTTCTACTTGTCCGCGCTGTGATAGCCACCTGCATGCACGGCACCCCCATAGTTTGCAACGCACCACTGCGTTTTTACTCAGCAGTTTTTTTCTTTATATTCCAGCCAATATTTTTCCTATTATGACCGTTAATCAATTCGGCTCAGGCGAGCCGAATACCATTGCCGGCGGCATTATTGAATTATTCGATAGCGGCATGGTGCCGATCGGCTTGCTGGTTTTGGTTGCGAGTATTCTCGTGCCTTCGTCAAAGCTGATAGGTATCAGCTTGCTGCTGCTTTCAGCGCATTTCCGCTGGCAAATCAATGCGCGCCGATGGACGGTGATGTATCGTATCATTGCTTTTGTAGGGCGATGGTCGATGCTGGATATATTTATGATTTCCATTCTGGTCGATCTGGTTAATTTTGGCCCTGTACAGATTGTTGCCGGTCCTGCGGCAACCGCATTTGCTTCAGTAGTAATATTGACTATGTTCGCCGCCGAAAATTTCGATCCACGCTTACTTTGGGACAACCAACAAAACCAATGAATGATTTTATCGAACCTCCTTACGAAGCGGCCGATACCGCTATCAATAAAAAACGGGAATTGCCGCTCATCTGGTTGTTACCCTTGTGTGCGCTATTAATAAGCGGCTGGTTGATCTACAAGACCGTTTCCGAAAAGGGTCCTGTGATTACCATTAATTTTCCCAGCGCAGACGGTTTGGAAGTAGACAAAACCAAAATCAAATTTCTGGATGTGGAAATCGGTAAAATCACCGATATCAGCATCAATGAAGATATGAAAACCATTGACGTTACCGCGGAAATGCACAAAGAAAGCAGTTCGTATCTAACAAATAACACTCAGTTCTGGGTGGTGCGACCACAAATCGGGTTAAGCGGAGTAACGGGTTTGGGTACTCTGATGTCCGGAGCTTACATAGCCATCAAGCCCGAAAAAGGCAAAAAAGAGCGTCACTTTAATGGGCTTGACGAACCGCCGATATTGGAAACTGATGCGCAAGGCAAGAAATTTATACTTGAGACGACTAATCTGGGTTCGATGGGTCCGGGAACGCAGATTAGCTTTCATGGCATTGCCGTAGGCGAGGTACTCGATTATGAATTAGCCAACAACGCCGACAGCATCAAATTAACTGTTTTTGTTAACGCACCTTACGATCAATTTATTAGAAAAAATACCCGCTTCTGGATAGACAGCGGCATCGATTTATCTGCCGGGGCCGATGGTTTTAAATTACGGACAGGGCCTTTGATTTCGTTATTGGCCGGCGGTATTGCATTTCGTACTAACCCTGATGATAAAGCGGCGGATACCGTGCCCGAAAATTCGCTATTTCAATTGTTCGATGATTATGACCAATCCACTGAAGTCATTTATCACAGAACGATCAAAGCCGTCATGTACTTCAATGAATCGGTACGCGGTTTAAACATCGGTGCGCCGGTTTTATTACGCGGCATTCCGATTGGCAAAGTAATCGACATTAAGCTGGAAATAGATGCAAAAACTGTGGATATAGAGATTCCCGTCGTGGTTGAAGTTGAGCCGGACCGCATTGTCATAGTCAATAAAGAAGCCAATATGACGTCTAAAGAAAATATAGCGCATCTGGTTGCCAAAGGCTTACGCGCACAATTGCAAACGGGTAGCCTGCTGACAGGGCAACTGTATATCGGTCTGGATCTGTTCCCGCAAAGCAAAGTGGTTATACATAAGAATGATACTGGCTATCTGGAATTTCCGACGACGCCAAATGCAATGAGTCAGATTGTAAATTCCGCACAAGCCATCATGGATAAAATCTCCAAACTTCCGCTGGAAACCATGACCACCGAAATTAACAAAACCTTGGCATCCTTACAGGGCGCAACCAAGGCGGCAACCAAGACCTTGGTCACTGCCACTAGTACCCTGAGTACTGCTGACAAAACATTGAGTGCTGCCGATAATACCATGAGTTCAGCGCAACAGGTTTTAAGCACCCTGGAACCGGGTTCGACCACCCAGTATGAACTGAACCAGTTGCTGCAAGAACTCACGCAAACGGCAAGTTCCGTCAAGCAGCTCGCCGATTATCTGGATGATCATCCGGAATCTTTAATTCGTGGTAAAACAGAGAAGTAGCCATCATGTCAAACCAGCACTCAAACAGATTTATCATGCTATGCGTTAGCGTTTTGCTAAGCGCTTGTGCGTCGGCACCTACCAGTTTTTATACACTGGAAGCACAGAGCCGGCCGCCTGTAGTCGCTACCACAACTGGTGCAACAAAACCGCTGATTGGTATAGGGCCACTGTCGCTGCCCGCCTTGCTTGACCGTAGAGGAATTGTCACGCGTACGGAAAATAACAGTGTACAAATTGCCGAGTTCGACCAATGGGCAGCACCATTAAAAGACAATATCCTTGCCGTGTTAAGCAAAAATGTGGCAAACCTGCAACCGAATGCCATTGTCAGAGCGTATCCTTGGAGCGTTTACGGCAGCGTTAATTATCGTGTCATAATCGATATTACCCGCTTCGATACGCAACCTGGCAAGTCGGCAAACCTTGAGGCGAGCTGGGCCATCATGGAGGAAAAGAACCATACGATCATTAGCAATGGGCAAACTAAGCTACAACAGCCACTGAATGACGCTAGTTACAACAGTGCAGCTCAAGCACTCAGCAGACTGCTTAGTGAATTCAGTCAACAATTATCCCTGGCGCTCGTTCAGACAGCGCAAAAATAGCGAGAGTAAATAACTGCTACAGATTCACCGATTCAATCAAGTTGTAGGCCGGAATAAGCGTTTCCGGAGCAGCCATATGCATCGTTGTGCCGGAAACGCCGGTTTTCGCTAGCGCTACAACCGCCTTATTCCGACCTGAAACTTAAGTTATTTCGTGCACGTTCCCTAACATAAAACATTCAGACAAGTTTAGAAATGAAAACATTGTTAAACAAACGCCTAAAGGTACTCCTTGTCGTAATTCCGACAACGCTAGTTATGGCGGGAATTTCAGCTTACTCTTCGATAGTAAGTCATCAGGCCGTCTTTGAAAGATGCAAACAACGCGAACTGCGCCTTGTGGCTACGCTTATTCAGACTGATCTCCAGGAGCAAATGACAAAAGCAGCCGCTAGAGCATCTCTTGTGGTAAATTTGCCCTCTATTAAAGAGGCCTTTCGAGCGGGTAACCGTGAGCGAATGCTAGAAAGACTTTTACCCGTTCTCTTGATTCAGCGTGATCGCTTTGGTGTTCTGGACGGGCAATTTCACTTGGCACCCGCGACCACATACCTATCAATTTATACGCCAGAAAAGGGACAGGGTGAAGACCTGAGTAGCTTTCGCGAAATGTTGGTCAGCGCCAACAAGGATCACGAGCCCAGGAAAGGCATTGAAATCGGGCGCCAGGGTGTCAGCATTCGAGCTGTTGATTTGGTCAAGGATGCTGAAGGCTACATAGGCAGTTTTGAAGTGGGCATGAGTTTCATCTCTGTTCTGGACAATGTAAAAAAGAATACGGGGTTTGAAGCAGCCGCATTTGTAGACAACGACATGATGTCCCGTATTGCAACATTACTGCCCAATCCTGATGCTGAGCGGGTTGTCGGGGGGGTCCGGAATGTGGGGGCGACCGACTGGAAGGTTATAAAGTCGTTAGTGAGCTCCGAACTATTGACGTCTGCGACTGATATCAAGATGGAACTGAAAACAATAGCCGGCATTCATTATGGCATTGTTATTGTGCCGTTGCTGGACTACAAAGGCATTAACATCGGATCAATATTTGCGACTCAAGAGTTCGAGGCTTACCAGAACCAGATGAACGCTGCCATAGTGCGCTCCATCGCTTACTCGTTGTTGCAAGTGCTGGTGCTTGCGGGCATTGTTATCGTGATGATCAATGTGATGTTTGTGCGGCCGGCCGCAGCAACGGATTTGCCAAAATGATACGACGTATACTGGTTTTTCTTATGCTGGTTGTGTTGTCGAACGGCGCGCTACATGCAGATGAGATACGTATGCCGGAGAATACGCCTCGCCCGATAAAAATCGGCGTGGCAGTGTTTGTCAATAACATCACGAAAGTCAACGATCAAGGCAGCACTTTCGAGGGTAGCCTTGATTTACAGTTGCGCTGGAAGAACACTGATCTTGCCTTTAACGCTCAAGAAATGGGTACGAATCGAATGGAGTTTGACCATGATTCTGCTACCAAAAAACTTGCCAGTATCTGGACTCCAGCCCTCACGCTGGCGAACGCAAATATACAGAGTATAGAGCAGGGACTTTTCATATACGCTGATGGAACTGTCGTTCTCATCCAGCGGGTGAAGGGCGTTTTTGATGCAAAATACAGGCTGGATGCTTTCCCGTTCGATACGCAGAACCTGCCTGTTCATATCGATTCGGAAAGGTATAACACAAACCAGATTGCACTCGTTCAAGAGCAGCGTGATCTCGACAACTCAGGGTTGCGTAAAGACATAAACTTATTGTCCTGGCAACCGAAGCGGCTTAAATTCGCCGCATCACACACGCGTGGCTGGAATGGGCAATTCTTTCCGGAAATGCAAGCCCAAATTGTGCTTGCCAGAGTGCCAACCGCCCATCTCCTGGCGACTCTTATGCCCTTCTTTCTCGTTTTGCTTATTCCCACCATCGCTACGTTCTTCATAAGACTGGACACGGACAAACGCTTGGGTTACATCTCGTCTTCCATTCTGGCCCTGGTTGCCCTGAGTTTTACTTACTCGTCACGTTATGCAATGTTGCCTCCGGACAGTATCACTATGCAGCTTATTGTGATTGGATCGGGGTACCAAATAATCATGATTCTACTGTCAGTGACCATATTCAATCCACACAACGCCAATCGCTGGTTTGCAAACAAGTTTATTATTCCTGAGTTAATCAGTTATCTGCGTTGGGCCATACCGCTGGCACTGGTTGGACTGGTGCTGACGCGAGTCCTGTTGATCTCACTGGTTTTGTAACGTATTCTGAAGCTGGGGTTGCAAATCCGTCACAAACTTTTGCGAGACGTGGGTTCAAGAAATCGATGTAGACGGGTGGATACCCTGTCCGGCTCTAAGGTCTATCAGTAACCTGTGAAGGCCGATTCGCCCCGGGCAATACATTTTTTACCAGACCTGTCAGGTTTTATAAACCTGACAGGTCTAAATCCAGCAAATAATGAGAAGTTACTTTTCGATTAAACAGCTCACTTAAACATAAGGAAAAAATCCATGCATAAACATTTGAACAATTCAGATTCTCAAACTAAAGCCCGGGCCGGTTTTCCGTTACTGGGTCTGTGTCTGTTGGTATTGAGCGCCTGTTCGACTACCCAGAAAGTCGCTGTTAATCAGTCTGATGTGAACTGTGTGTTTCTTGCCAACGATTGTACCCTGCTTACTCCTGGCGAGAAAGATCAGGCTGATCTGCGATACATCAATCCGGCCGCACAGTGGACCCAGTACAATAAAATCCTGCTTGATCCTGTGACTTTCTGGGCTGGCGACGACACACCGGTTTCTGCCTCAGATCAGCAAATGCTGGTGAACTATTTCTTTCAACAACTCAAAACCAAGCTCGGGCAGAAATTTGCAATCGTTAATCAACCAGGGCCCGGCGTCATGAAGCTTGATGTCGCCATAACCGATGCCGAGACGGCCACGCCGGTACTGCGCAGTATCTCGATGATAGATCCGCAGGCGCATTTGCTGGCGAATCTCGAATATCTGGCAACCGGTTCGTATCCATTCGTCGGTGCGGCACAAGCTGAAGCTAAAGTTACTGACTCGGAATCGGGGCAGATACTCGCAATGGCGGTAGATAAGCGTATCGGGGGAGGGGCGTTTACGACCGGTTTTCAGTGGCAGTGGGGAGATGCGGAAGATGCTGTCAATGCCTGGGCCGATCTGGCGGTAAATAGATTATCTGCCTGGACTTCGGGTACAGCTCCGCAGTAAGGTTGTTCTTTACATTGTCGCAGGACAGGGTGCGTGTTAGGATTCCCACCGCTTTAACCTAAAAAGAGCAGTTGCACCATCGGCCGCTCCGCCTTTATCACCGGCCAGAGTGTATTTGGTACCGGGTTGAGTAAAGTAGAGCTGCCGGGAGCGGATCTTGGGCTCAACAAAGAGGAACCAGTCATTGCCGAGTTGCTGAAAGCCCAAGGCTATGCGGCTCGGCAAGATCGCCAAGATTGGGGCGCGCGGCCCCTCGATATTAATCTGCAAAGCTAATACAACGTGTTCAACCCGGAGCAGGGGCGGATTGGCAGCTCAGATTCACGATGGCGCTGCTATTCCCGAAATAAGAAAAACCTGCCGGGATAAAGAGCTTTGCTGATACCTATGCCCAAGGGGACTCCTTAAAAGCCACAATCAAGCAGCCTCTTATCGCGTCGTATCGCACTACATAACTTAATAACAGTAGACAGTGGCTTAGAAAAAAGAAAACAATAAACCGATTTTTTTTAACCTGGAGTAAACAATTGAAAATAAATAGTCAAAAAATTAACCAGAATTCCGTTCTGGCGCTGTCATTATGTGTTATTGGTGCGCTATCGGGGTGTTCTTATATTGATACGGCAAGTAATGAAGCGAAGGCGATAGCGGTTGAGCCGGCGCCTAACGCCGGTTTTATTGAGCAACCTGAGCGAGACAAAAAAATAGCGTACATACCCTTTCAGAGAGCCTGGATCAAACCCGGCTTCGAAAAGAGCCATTATAAAGAAATAGTTGTCGCCCCCGTAAATACCCAGTATATGCTGAAAATGGATTGGCTTCATGACATGAGTTCGGCCAGTTGGTTTGGCGATGTCAAGAAAGATATTGACGAGCTTGCTGTGTACTTTCATGACCAGATAGTCAAGGATTTCGAGGATGATCCCAACCAGCGCTTTCAAGTCATCGAGTCAACCGCACAACATAAGCAACCTGCTTTACGTTTAGAAATCGCGCTGATCGAGATTGATCCATCGACACCCGTATTACATGCGGCTGGCTGGGCAATCCCTGGCGGAAGTACTGCTGCGGGCGTTGTCAATCAGCGTCGGGCCGCGTTCGAAGGCCGACTGCGCGATTTGCAAACTGGCGAGGTTGTTGCAACCTTCGCCGATCGCAATATGGCGGATATCGGCCCCATCGATCTAACCCGCATGACCTGGTATGGCCCAGCCAAGGGCATTATGGATATGTGGGCGAAGCAGTTTGTGCAAATCGCTAACCGGAAGCCGGGTGAAGTGATAAGTGATCCTGTTGCGTTTACGCTAAGACCCTTTTAGTTGAAAGCTTCCACCTGCTCAGTAAATTTGGTGTGTTTCGGAGTACAGACCTGGGTTTGTACTCCATTACAAATCAGATTAATTAATTAATGCGAGGGGGTAGCAAATGGACAGGAATAGCTTGGTAACCTGGCAAGTGTCATGGGTAGGATTACGCTATAGCTAAACCTACTTTCTCGAATCGATTCTTTTAGTTTCGCATGCATTACTCATGATGCTATTTTAAAAAATAAAGGAGCTTGTGGAATTCACAGTATGCTGACATTTATCAAGATCTCATTGCTGGTATTGACGCTTACAGGAACCACTGTCTGGGCTGTATTGGCCGTCTATTTTGGCGATTCCCATAGCAGCATTGTTCAGACGGGTATAGCGGCGGCATTCGGTTTGTTTGGCCTGATCACGTTGGTCGGCTTAGGCTTTGCCCGGTGGTACAACCTCTTGTTAGTCGCTTATTCAATTCTATTTGTTGCGGTTCTGGGTTGGTGGTTGTTGGCTATCAAGCCATCCAATGATCGGCTATGGCAACCCGATCTGGCCCAGCTGCCTTATGGCACAATTGATGGTGACATGGTCACCGTGCATAATATCCGCAATTTTGATTATCGCAGTGAATTTGAATTTTCGCCGGCCTATTACACTAAAACCTATGATTTAAACACGCTTGAAAGCGTCGATCTGTTTGCTGTTTACTGGATGGGGCCCGCCATTGCGCATACGATTATGAGTTTTAATTTCGGCGACAAGGATTATCTCGCTGTTTCAATTGAAGCCCGTAAAGAGTTGAATGAAGGCTACTCTACGATCAAGGGCTTTTTCCGGCAGTATGAACTCACTTACATTGTGGCAGACGAACGCGATGTGATTCGTTTGCGTACCAATTATCGTAAGGATCCTCCGGAGGATGTTTACCTCTATCGTCTACGGCCGAATAAAGAAAGTGCCCGCCGTTTTTTTCTGGAATATCTAAAAAAGATCAATGAATTGCACGAAAAGCCCGCGTTTTATAATACCTTGCTGGATAATTGCACCACGACTATCTGGTTCAATTCGCGGGTCAATCCCAGGCATCTCCCGTTTTCCTGGAAGATTCTGTTGAGCGGTTATCTGCCTGAGTACATACATGAATCTAATGGCTTGGCTACTCGGTTACCTTTTGAAGAATTGCAGCGGTTAGCCCATATCAATCCGGTGGCTCAGACCGCGGATCAGTCACCGGATTTTTCACAGCGTATTCGGGCTGCTACTGATAAACCGCAGCTAAAGTGACGAAATGATTTTCCAGGTTTACTCTCCCTATCCAGTACTTGCTTTGTTGATTGCTTAATAAAGACGTAGTATTTTTACGGTAACTTTTAATGAATACCTCTTCTTACCCACAACACACTGGAATAAAAAACCATGAATAAAAGCCCTAAATTTTGCACTGTAAAAACCGGATGGCTGTTGTCATCGTTTGCAGTCGCCATGCTGTTGTCCGGTTGCGCAAGTATTGGCAAAGGCGCGGCGGAAGCCGTTCTGGAAAAAACCGAAAATGAAGATACCCGGCAATGCCAGGTGTGGGGCGAACCATTTGCCGGCATTGAAGCCGATTTGGCCAAAAAGAATGGCAAAACCAAGGTGCTGTTTGTGCATGGCGTAGGTGATCATATACCGGGATATACCACCGAATTCCTGGAGAAACTGGCCAAGCAATTAAACTTGAATGTGCGCTCGGAAGGCCAGAAAAATATTGAACTGGGTACCCCTTTGTTTCCAGGCAAGAATCTTGGGAATTTGCGGATATCACATCTGCTCAATGAACAAAATGGCCAAGAATTGACCTTTTACGAGTTGACCTGGTCGGAAATTACCCGGCAAGAAAAAGCGCTGCTGGACTTCGATAATTCGGGCGAATATGATTTCCGCAGAGCCAAGATCAACGGCATGTTGAAGAAATTCAGCAATGATACCGGCCCCGATCCTATTATCTATCTGGGACAAAGTAGGGTGCCTATTCTGGCGGCATTCGCGCAGTCGTTTTGCTGGATGGCTACACAAGATTGGAAGGAGCTTCCGAACAGCGGTAAGCATGTCTGCATGAACTTGGACGATACCAATGCCGACCATATCGCCAAGGATAACTATGTCATTATTTCTCACAGTTTGGGTAGCCGTATTGCGATTGATGGCATGCAGCGTATTGCTGCCATATTGGCGGCTCCCCAAAAACAGCTTTCTTCTGAAAGCAAGCTTTTTACTGAAAAACAGTTATCTTCAGTCCAAAAAGTTTACTTTACTACAAAGGCAATTCAGGCATTGCAAAACAAACGTGTCCCCATTTTTATGCTGTCGAATCAGCTCCCCATGCTGCAACTGGGCCGGGAGCTTCCCGAAGTGGCGGGACAGGAAGCAAATTATTGCGACCCTAAAGGCGCTAATTATAACAAGCGTATGCTCAGTGAAACCGAGATCATTGCCTTTAGTGATCCCAATGACTTGTTAAGTTATGGAATACCGCCCGGCTTTGCTGAAAAATATATTGACTCCCGGCTCTGTGCCAATATCACCAATGTCAATATCAATATCGCCAAAGTCATGGATGCTTTCGGTATGACCGACCTTGCCAATCCAATGGAAGCCCATGTGGGTTATGATACCGATGAACGCGTTATTGCCATGATTGCCAGAGGTATTGGCAATCCGGACACATCGCCGCTGATCAAGCAACGCTGTGAATTTGTAAAAGAAGTTAAGTGAGCGTGTAGGAACTCATCAAGAAGGAAATGTTAAATATGTCATATCAACTTATCAAAGAATTTAATCGGATTAACTGGATCAAGCTTATCGGTAAACTGACGGTAAGCGATTTTCAGCAACTTCAAACTCTCGCCAGGTTAAGCCTTGAACAATTCGGTCAATTTCGTGTATTGATTGAGCTGGAAGATTTCCAGGGCTGGAGCAAAGAAACCGGCTGGGAGAATTTGTTTTTTTTGGCAGAGGATGGAGAGGGCATTTCCAAAATTGCATTTGTTGGCGATGAGAAATGGCAAGTTGAAATCTTCATGTTTACCGGCAAGCCAATGCGTGAGACGGAAATTGAGTTTTTCCCGCAGGATCAACTTGACCAGGCTCTTGCCTGGTTGTCTGTAGATAGCTTGTAGAAGGCCATGTTGTCTGAGTCTTTCCATGAGTTTTGGAATAAAAAATTCCTAACGGGGGGGCTAAGTCTTATTTGCTTGACGGCAAATAGGGTTAGCGATGACAATCTGGCCGCTTCAAGTTGCTGGGGGATTTTACGTAACGCTGACGTTAATCCTCATTTCATCGCAAGAAAGTAATAATCCACAATTTAATCGATCTGAAAGGAATAAGCCATGAAACTCAAACGACATAGTTATATTCTGATTGTCTTGGCGGCGCTAACATTCGCCGCTGTTACGCCGCAGGCACTGGCAGAAAAGCACCGGGGTAAGCCCGTTAAGTCAACTGCCAGCAAAGACTTCAATCAACCTGGCCAAGTGCAGATCACCGGCACGCTCGGCTCGCCGAGCGCCACCACCACCATTAGCGGCAAACAACTCCCCGCGCCCCAGCCAAAATTCGGCGGCGTGATCAAGGACGATGCCCTGCAATCGAAGCCCTGGTGGGCGCCGCGCATTGCGCCACCAAAGACCGCGCCCAATGTGCTGCTAATCATGACCGACGATGCCGGCTTCGGCGTGCCGAGCACCTTCGGCGGTGTCATCCCGACACCGACCATGGACCGCATTGCGAAGGAAGGCCTGCGCTACAACCGCGTGTTCTCCACCGCGCTGTGCTCGCCGACGCGCGCCGCGCTGATCACCGGGCGCAATCATCACTCGGTTGGTTTCGGAGTGATCTCCGAGCAGTCCACCGGTTTTCCCGGCTACAACAGCATCATCGGCGTGGACAACGCGACGATCGGCCGCATCCTGCTTGACAATGGCTACGCCACCTCGTGGTTCGGCAAGGACCATAATACGCCAGCCTTCGCGGCCAGCCAGGTCGGGCCATTTAACCAGTGGCCGACCGGCATGGGTTTCGAGTACTTCTACGGCTTTGTCGGCGGCGACTCCAACCAGTGGCAGCCGAATCTGTTCCGCAACACGACGCAGATCTATCCATTTCTTGGCAAGCCGGCCGGCACCTGGAACCTGATCACGGCGATGGCTGACGATGCCATCGACTGGGCGACACGAATGCACCAGACCGACCCTAACAAGCCTCTTTTCCTCTATTACGTGCCCGGCGCCACACACGCACCACACCATCCTAAGAAGGAATGGGTGGACAAGATCAGTGCGATGCACCTCTTCGACGACGGCTACGAGAAGTTGCGCGAGCGCATCTTCGAGAACCAGTTGAAGCTCGGCGTGATTCCCAAGGATTCGAAACTGACGCCTTGGCCCAACGACGTCCTGCTGCCGTGGGACAAGCTGAGTGCGGAGGCGAAGAAGCTCTTCATCCGCCAGGTTGAGGTTTTCGCCGCCTACAGCGCCTACAACGACCATGAGATCGGCCGTGTGATTCAGGCCTTCGAGGACTTGGGCCGACTCGACAACACGCTGATTATCTACATCAACGGTGACAACGGCACCAGCGCCGAGGGTGGACCGGACGGCACGTTCAACGAGGTCGCGTTCTTCAACGGCGTGAGGCCTCCGGTCGACGTGCAGATGAAGTGGTATGACGTTTGGGGCACCGAGCAAACCTACAACCACATGTCGGCCGGTTGGTCGTGGGCCTTCGACACGCCCTTCGACTGGTTCAAGCAGAACGCGTCAAGACTTGGAGGCATCAACCAAAACATGGTCGTGTCGTGGCCCGCGCGCATCAAGGACAAGGGCGAGCTACGCGAGCAGTTCGTGCACGTCATCGACGTCGTCCCCACCCTCCTGGAGGCTTCTGGTATCTCCGCTCCGGAGATGGTCGATGGCATCAAGCAGAAGCCGATCGAGGGCACCAGCTTCTTATACACCTTCGATACGGCTAACGCCAAGGAACCTTCGCGGCACAAGACCCAGTACTTCGAGATGTTAGGTCAGTGGGCGATGTACCATGAAGGCTGGCTGATGAGCACAAAGGTGGACCGCGCGCCGTGGGACGTTTTCGGCCCGGCCAATACGGATCCTCTGAACAATCAGGTATTCCAGCTCTACAACTTGAACACGGACTTCACCCAGTCCGACGACATTGCTGCGAAGGATCCGAAGAAAGTCGAGAAAATGAGGCAGATGTTCCTCAGCGAAGCCAAGAAGTACCAGGTTCTCCCGCTAGACGCGTCGGTGGCCGCTCGTATCGTCGCGCCACGGCCGAACATTACCGCAGGCCGTACCGAGTTCGTCTACACACGGCCTATGGTCGGCCTACCGCAGGGCGATTCGCCGTTCCTGCTCGATGGGTCCTTCACCGTCACAGCGGATATCGAGGTTCCAGAGGGCGGGGCTGAGGGCATCATGCTAACCTCGGGCGGGCGCTTTGCCGGTTATGGCTTCTACCTGCTCAAAGGCAAGCCGGTGTGGCTGTGGAACTTGGTCGATCTGGAGCGGATCAAGTGGGAAGGTCCCGATGCGCTCATGCCGGGCAAGCACACCATCGAGTACGACTTCAAGTACGACGGGCTGGGTGCGGGCACGCTGGCCTTCAACGACTTCAGTGGCGTCGGCCGACCCGGCACCGGCACGCTCAAGGTGGACGGCAAGGTCGTTGATACAAAGCAGATGCCGAAGACTCTGCCCATGATCCTGCAATGGGATGAGAGCTTCGATATTGGTTCCGACACGTTGACCGGCGTGAATGACGCCGATTACCAGCCGCCGTTCGCATTCACCGGCAAGCTCAACAAGCTGACGATCAAGGTTGACCGGCCGCAGTTGTCGCCCGCGGACATCAAGAAGCTCGAAACGGCGATGCGGAACAATAAGGTCAGCGAGTAAAGTTATTTCGGTTGTGAAACGCGCTGGCTGAGTCATTCGAGATACGGCCTGCGACTTCACTCCCGAACCAATAAACCCATCAATAAGGGAAAGAAGGCCATGAAATGCAAACGACATAATGTTGCGCGGATCGTTCTGGCGGCGCTAATGTGCGCTGCTATTACCCCCCAAGCGCTGGCAGAAAAGCACCGTGGTAAAACTGTTAAGCCAACTGCCAAGAAAGTAAACAATCAATCGAGTCAACTGCAGATCACCGGCACGCCGGGTTCGCCCAGTGCCACCACCACCATCAGCGGGACGCAACTGCCGCCGCCCGACCCGAAATTCGGCGGTGTCATCAAAGAAGACTATATGCAGTCGACGCCGTGGTGGCCGCCTCGTGTGGTTCCGCCCAAGGGCGCGCCGAACGTGCTGCTGATCATGACCGATGACCAGGGTTACGCCGTGCCCAGCACCTTCGGCGGCGTGATCCCGACGCCGGCATTGGACCGCATCGCCAACAACGGCCTGCGCTACACGCAAATGCATTCCACCGCGCTGTGCTCGCCCACGCGCGCTGCGATCATCACCGGCCGCAACCACCACTCTGCAGGTTTCGGTGTGGTGACCGAAATTTCTACAGGTTACCCCGGCTACAATTCCATCATCACCAAGGACAAGGCGACGATCGGCACTATCCTCAGAGACAACGGCTACGCTACATCGTGGTTCGGCAAGGATCACAACACGCCAATGTTCACGGTCGGCGCCACGGGCCCGTTCGACCAGTGGCCGTCGGGCATGGGCTTTGATTATTTCTACGGTTACGTCGGCGGTGAAACCGATCAGTGGACACCATTTCTGTTCCGCAATCACACGCAGATTTTTCCCTGGCGCGATCAACCGGGCTTTAACCTCACCACTGCGATGGCTGACGATGCGATCCAGTACATGCGCCAGATGAAGGCCGAGTCCCCTGATCAACCCTTCTTTATTTACTACGTGCCCGGCGGCACCCATGCGCCGCATCAGCCGACCAAGGAGTGGGTCGACAAGATCAGCGCCATGCACTTGTTCGACAAAGGCTGGAATGATCTGCGCGACACCATCTTTGCCAACCAGAAGCGACTTGGCGTTGTCCCGGCAAATGCGCAATTGACGCCGTGGCCTGATAGCGGGGTTGGCAAGTTGCCGAGGTGGGACACATTGAACGCCGAGCAGAAAAAACTCTACATCAAAGAGGCTGACGTTTTTGCCGCCTATGTGGCGTACACCGACCATGAGATCGGGCGGGTAATCCAGGAGGTCGAGAATCAGGGCAAGCTCGACAATACCTTGATCATCTTCGTCTCGGGCGACAACGGCACCAGTGCCGAGGGCACGCTGACAGGCACCTTCAACGATCTGCTTGGATACAACGGCATGACCGAAGTGCCGATGGCGGCCAACATGGCACGCTATGACGATTGGGGCCAGAAGGGCACCGCTCCGCACATGGCGGTGCCGTGGGCATGGGCATTCGATACGCCGTTTGAGTGGACCAAGCAAGTTGCTTCGGACTTCGGCGGTACCAGGCAGGGCATGGCGATTTCCTGGCCTTCAGTCATCAAGGACAAGGGGGGTATCCGCACCCAGTTCGCCCATGTGATCGACATCGTACCGACGATCCTCGAAGCGACAAAGATTCCGGCCCCGAAGGAAGTCAACGGCATCGAGCAGGCACCGATCGAAGGCGTGAGCCTGATGTACACCTTCGACCAGGCGAACGCGAACGTGCCGACGAAACACCAGACACAGTACTTCGAGATGGGTGGCTATCGCGGCATCTACCACGACGGCTGGTATGCCAACACCATTCCGCCGATCGCACCGTGGTCTCCGGTCCTCGAGATGAAGTTGCCCGATCCGCTCGCCTACCAGTGGAAACTGTATAACCTTAACGAAGACTATTCGCTGTCCAATGATCTGGCGGCGAAGCATCCGGCCAAGCTCAAGGAACTGCAAGCGGTCTTTACCAAGGAAGCCTGGAAATACAATGTGTTTCCGCTTGATAACCGGGCCTTTGTACGGGCGCTCCAGCCGCGGCCGAGCGCTACGGCCGGGGTGACTGAGTTCACCTATAACGGCGAAATCTCCGGTATATCTCCCGGCGGGGCACCGCCGGTTCTGGGTCGCTCGTTCACCATCACCGCCGACATCGATGTGCCGCAGGGTGGTGCCGAGGGCATGCTCGTCACCGACGGTGGTGATACCGGCGGCTACGGGCTTTACTTGCTCAAGGGCACGCCTGTCTTCACCTACAACTTGCTGGCCCTGGAGAGCTTTCGCTGGCAAGCACCGGAAGCACTCTCGCCGGGCAAGCACTCTGTGGTCTTCGACTTCACCTATGACGGCCCCGGTTTAGCCAAAGGCGGTACCGGTGTACTCAAGGTTGATGGCAAAGACGTGGATACCAAGAAAATTCCGCATACGATTCCCTTTATCTATTTGCTCTCCGAGACGTTCGATGTTGGCGTGGATACACGGACTGGCGTAAACAATGCCGATTACCAGGTTCCGTTCCGTTTCACGGGTACGATCGACAAGCTCACGCTGAAGCCGGGACCGGAGCAATTCACAGCGAACGATCACCAGAAGGCCGGGGAGAGGAAGGCGAAGGCGAATGATTAACAAGGATGAGGGTGACGACGGCATCCGGTAAGTCCGAAAGTCGTCACAGCAACACCAAACCAGCAAATATCACATAGTCGTTCGTGGACCACGCGGGCCGCTTCGAGCGGAGCGGCCCGAGACTTCACGGTACAAACCAACGAACAGACTTGAAACTTTACGACTTTTTATGAATGTCGCAAGTGGCGGCTCACTTTATATATGTGGAGAAAAAATCATGAAAAACCCAGAAGAATCCAATACTGTTAACAGCCGGGTGCAATCGCAGTTTGGCACAAGCCACCCTGTCCGGATCGGCTTGACCGCGCTGGCATTGCCGCTAATTATCAGCGCCTGTGCGACTGAGTCTCAGTTTCTCGCTCAGAATGCCCCATCCGCACTAAACACTGCTCTTGCCAGGGGGCGGTTCGAACTGAACTGCCCTCAGGCGAACGGTACGATACTGTCACAAAAGGTTACCTACATTAACGGGATTGGCATAGGCATGGGAGGTGGAGGATATGAGTGGACCGAATATACCATCGGCGTAAGAGGTTGCGGCAAACAGGCGGTTTATGAAACGATGTGCAGGGATCCGGATAATTGTAATTCATTTGCAAACACCGGAAATATTCTGCAGAGTGGACAGTAACCGGGTGCGTTAATAAGTCGTAGGGTGAGACAACGGATTCAGCGCCGGGAGGGCAATACGACCCGAAGTAGCTGATAATCTACAACAGACTTGGCGCGTTGGAGCCACTCTTGCATATCCCCTCAGCCGGCATAACTCTATCAAGCTTAACGGCAGTACCGGCATCCACTCGCGGACCGGAAGCTACTACGACATCATTGGAATTGCCTGGCAGTAGCGCTGGGGAGGAGGGTTTTGAAGGTGTGAGGTTGCCTATCAGCAGCATAGCCGAAAGGGACGCAGAGAACAGGAACTAATGTAGTCAATGAAATAAATTTCCAAAGCAGATCCCGTATAAATTATCGTGTTTCTCGTGGTAGTTTTATATATCATCGGGTATTATTCAAATTGATTCGTACAGGTAAAGGTAAGCATAATGATTAATCGAAAAAAAGGTTACCACTATTTGATAACTACTATTTGTATGGCCGCCGTATCATTTCCAACACATGCCTGGTACCGCGGTGGAAGCGGGTTTGCATTTGGTGCGCATGGCGGCTCGGCAGCCTGGAGTCATGGCTCCGGGGTTGCGTACGGACCCCACGGTGGCTCGGCTGCCTGGAGTGATGGCTCCGGTTATGCACATGGCGCTTATGGCGGTTCGGCGGCCTGGAGCGGCGGTTCTGGTTATGCTCATGGCGCTTACGGAGGAGCAGCAGTATGGAGCCACCCTGTCTATGGCTATCACCCCCCCGTTTATTATGGCGGCGGCTATAGTTCCGGCGATGTCGCGGCGGCAGGCATCGCCGGGCTGGCCGTAGGGGCTATGGCGGGCGCCGCTGCAGCCTCCAGACCGGCTCCCGCTCCTACCACTGTGGTGGTACAACAGCCGATGACGCCTGCGCCACTTATGCTTGGCACGAGTTTGACTTATCTGCCGGGTGGCTGTGTGAATATAAATATCAGTTCGGGTCAATATTATGAATGCGGTGCGAATTGGTTTAAACCCTACTTCGGAAGCAACGGCGTCTATTACCAGGTTGTACCGGCGCCGTATTAACATCACTGGACGGAAAGTTTATGCTGGTTGAAAAACTTTAAATCAAAAAGCTCAACAAATAAGTATTTAATCATTTGGTTATTTTCAATATAGAGAGAACTGATCATGCAAAATGAACAAAAAAAATCCGGAAAAATTTCGTTAGCATTTATCCTCTTATCCGCAATCTTTCTTGCGCTTTCGGTACAGGGCTGCGCTCACCAGGAGAAGACGCCTGTCAATGTGCAGGCTCAAGCTGCAACCAAGGCGACAGAACAACAACCAGCAGCACAGCCTGAAAAACCTGCACCGCCGCCAGCGCCTATCATTGAAAAATATGCTCTCGATCGTCTTAAACAGATGAGTGAAAAACTGTCTTCAACCAAGGCATTTACCTACCGTGCCAACAGCTTTATAGAACTGCAGGCGGTTACTGGTCAATTCCTAACTTTTTTTGTCGACTCCGAGGTTGCCCTGCAACGACCTAATAAATTGCGCGTCAACGTTTCAGGTGATTTACCAAGCTTTCAGCTTTATTTCGATGGCGCTAAAGTCTCGACTTTTGATCCACAGAAGAATTTCCATGCCGTTTCCGAACCACTTGCAACGATTGATGAGATGCTGGATTTCGTAATGACTAAGGCGCAACTTAACTTTCCCTCTGCTGATTTTATGTACAGCGATCCTTACGCTGTCATGACCAAAAATTTAACACATGCCATCGTAGTGGGTCCGTCAATGGTGAATGGAGTCCCTTGCGAACATTTTGCCTACATGGAACCTGGTATCAATTGGGAAATCTGGATCGAAAATGGCAAAAATGCGCTTCCGCTCCGTTTGGCCATGACTTACAAGCAAGTTCCCAACTTCCCCCGTTTTCTGGTTGAATTTTCGGATTGGAATCTGAAGCCCAAGCTGAGTGCTGATACATTTGTGTTTAAAATACCTCCAAATTCCAAACAAATTGAGTTTGGTAATTACCGGGCTGAGCAAAAAACAAAGTAGCTGAATGAGGGTAAGATAATGAATCGAATGAAAATAACACTGTGGTTAGTTAGCTTTGCCTCGGCGATGTTGATATCACTTCCTGCGGGCGCGTGGATGTATGCGGGGTATCGTGGTGTGGTGGTAGCTCCTCCTCCACCCGCTGCTGTCTATGTTGCACCTGGCGCTACCTATGCTCGTGGTGCTTATGGTGGCGTAGCCTACTCAAGTGGTGGTGCCGGGGCAGCCTATGGAGCGCGAGGTGGATCAGCTGCCTGGAACCAAGGCACGGGCTATGCTCATGGAGCTTACGGCGGTTCAGCAGCCTGGAATCATGGCTCCGGGGTCGCATACGGAGCTCACGGTGGCTCGGCTGCCTGGAATCATGGTTCCGGCGTCGCAACCGGCCCTCACGGCGGTACAGCCGCATGGCACAGGTAAGTGATTCATGGCATTATGCGGTCGTCACGCCCCAAGTGCTTGCAGAAAAGCATCGGGATAAGCCCGTTGTGCCAACAACCAGCAAAGGCAACAATCAACCGAGTCAAGTGCAGTTCTTCGGCACCCCGATCACGTTCCCGGAGTACGAAACCCTCGACATCGGCCGGACACCCGCACCCCGCTGGCGCTCATCGAGTATCGCTACGATGTTCCGTTCAAGTTCACCGGCAAACTGTTGTGGCCCGCAGTCGTCCTGCACCTTATCCTGACCGCGCTTCTGGTCCGGGTGTGGTTTGGTGAACGAAAACAGCTCAAACCCGACGAGGACAACAGAGCATAAGAACTGTTCATTCCAGCCGGTGCAATGCAACAACGAGACCAGTGAGTAAGCGAAGCGGCTGGCGCCCTTGGGGCGCTAGCCATTCCCTTGCCATTGCGAAAGAACCTTGAAGAATCTTGCAGTTGGCCTTTCCGCCGCAGTACTGACCCTTGGCATTCCCTCATGGCCGGGACTGGCGCAAGCAGCTCCAGCGGCGCCGGCAAAAACCGGGACCGCAAGCCACACCCGTTCTGAATCCAGCTTCGACGTCCTGCCTGGACGCTGGATACGGCCCGATGGCGGCTATGTCATCATCAAGAGTATGGGCAGCGAGGTAGGGCGGACAACAGCTTTATCGTTGCTCGACATTTCGGTATAAGGTGTTGCGATTTTTGAGCTTGGGAATGTCGGGCATAGAATGCATGCTCGAATACAAGACTGCGAATTTACAATCGAGACGACAGAGTTATGCAAGTACCGAAAGGAAAACACATGTGAACCAAACGCGCGCCATTTCAAAAAAGCGGGTTTAATCCTTGAAAGCAAGAAACAGAATGAACGTAAGTATTCACTTCCCCCTTTGAAAAAGGAGGATCAAGGGGGATTTATTAAATAAAATCTCCCCTAGCCCTTCTTTTCCAAAGAAGGGGACTGAAAGCTTACGAATGAACCTATCGCAGGCAGAAAAAGACAGGAGCATTAATATGAACAAAAGCAAAATGATTGACATGAATTCCCGGGTCCGCACGCGCACATTGGTGGGGTTAGCAGGATTGCTGACCCTTACCGCCTGTGTATCTAAACCGCCGGCAGGACCGCCTCCACCCGCGATGCCCAGCCAATACGACACTGCACCTCCGCCCGGCAAAGTATCCAGCGCGGTTGCCTACAGAACTGGTGTGTCAGGCGGGGTTGTTGTTAATACCCTCGATTTGACCGCGCGCGTCGAAAACATCGACAAGGTCAACCGCACAGCGACGCTTCTGCGGGAAGACGGAAGCAGGTTCACGGTGAAAGTTGGCCCCGAAGCTGTTAACTTCGACCAGATCAAGGTGGGCGACTGGGTTAATCTCACCGTAACCGAGGAACTTGTCGTTTATCTCAATGCCGCAGGTGCGCCCCAGAATGACGAATTGGAAGCGTTGGTAGCTTTATCGCCAAAGGGCGGCAAGCCAGGCGGGTTGGTCGCTGAAACCGCACAGATCACCGGCACAATCAAGGCGATTGACCCGGCAAAACATACAGCTACGCTACAGCTCGAGGATGGCTCCACCAAAACCTTCCCGGTAAGCAAGGATGTCGATCTGCTCAAGCGTAACGTAGGCGAACAAGTGGTGTTTCGTTTTACCAAAATGATGGCCATTAGCATCGAAAAACCCTGGAAATATTGATTAGCCATGTGGGCAATACTTTTCTGCCAACCTTTTATCGTTTATTCTGGAGGGGATGGAGATGCTCAATGCTGTTGACTTGAGTAGTGTAAAGCCCTCTCCGGAGGGACAAATCCACCGGGAGTGGATTTGGTCGCGCAGAGTGCGGCAACAGGGTTCCGGGCAGGACAGTCCGGAAAAAGTGGGTTGGGAGAGGGGAAATAAACACAGGGAAAAGACTATTTTAATCCCCTCATCCCTGCCTTCTCCCTCAGGGAGAAGGGGTTTGTATTCTTGAGTCGAGTCTTGGCGCAGATGCTTTCCCTGTACTACTTGGCTTTAATTTTTAACATTTAACTTTTTTAAGGAAAATAAAAATGACAAATATAAAAATGACAGAAATCGCAGAAGCCGAGTTTGGATTGGCGAAGAGGCATTGGGTGCTGCTAATGATGCTTGGCGTCATGATGATCGTTTTCGGTATGATCGGTTTTATGCAACCGGTTGCCTACACGGTGGCCACCACCGTCCTCTTCGGCGCGCTGCTACTTGTCAATGGCGGCGCCGGTATCGTCACGGCATTCAAGCTTGAAGGTTGGAAAGGCAAAACGGCGGTGATCCTTCTGGCGCTGTTGTTTATTGCCACCGGTATGTTGCTGCTTCTGCATCCGGTGCTGGCAGCCATCAGCCTTACGCTGCTTGTGAGCGCTTTCCTGATCGCTTCCGGGGGCATCAAGGCCTGGATGGGAGTTACCCATCGTGAGCACAAAGGTTGGGGCTGGATTGTTGCCAGTGGAGCGATTTCGTTGTTGCTTGGCGTCCTCATCTTTGGCGGCTTCCCGGGTTCAGGGCTTTGGCTGCTCGGTATGTTTGTCGCCATCGAACTGCTGTTTGATGGCTGGGGCCTTGTCATGCTTGCCATTGCGGCGCAAGCGGCGCACGAATAATAGCCGTCGCATAAGAGTTTGATATGAATACTTTTTCGCGTGGCCACAATCGTGGATTTTAACATGCGTTGGAAGCTTGAAATTAGAGGGACTGACCACGTTTTATCATAGATAAAAACGTGGCAAATTCTCTATTTCTCCATTTTTCACTTTTATATACTTATTGCTGTTCGAATTTCGTTTTTTGAATCTCCTCTCCCCATCCCTCTCCAGCAGGAGAGAGGGATAAGGTGCTGAAATTTGAACTGCGATGGGTATAACCCAAAAAAAAACCAACTTAGGAGAAATTCTGATGAAATTACACTATTTAATCTTTTCTATAGCAATATTATCAATTCCAACGCTTGTTACTGCGGAGGATAAAAATAATATTCCTCCACAAAAACCCATTACTAAATGGACCTGTGAGGAATTTGTTGCTATTGGCGAAGAATTTAAGCCAAAAGCGATATACTGGGCTAGCGCTCACGCCAGAGGCGGCAAGAAGCATAAATCAAATATTCTAAACATCGAAGGCACTGAAAAAGTTATCCCTATCGTAATTGATGAATGTACCCAGCAACCTAAGGCTACTTTCTGGGACAAGTTGAATACTGCCTGGCATAAAGTGGATTCAGAAGCCAAAGCTGCCGCAAAAGAATTCAAAAATAATCTTGAAGATATTAAAACCAATATAGATACCCCACAATAGGTATATTAATTTTTGTTTGCCTAGCTATTCAGTCTGAAACCATCAGTAAACCAGGAGGATAGACAACGTTTAAATATAGATAAACGTGGTCTGTCCTTGGCAGTCAAAAATGGGCCGTCGGCCGACTGCGGTATTGTTGAATTTGCGCATTTGCATTTTTGTGGAAACGGCTTTAGTCGCGGCTAAAGGGCTGAAGTGAGGGGGATATAATGGCCGTATTATTTCGTACACGTTCCTTAACTTTCGATTAAAGTAACAGCGCCTGCAAACCCTCAACCATGGACTCAGAATGACACGCCGCAAGCCGCCCAAATCCAGTAAACAAGCCGTCCAAAACATGTCTGAAATTAGCGGGACAGCAAACGGCAAGGTAAGAATGCGGCCAGCTCTGTTACTGTTGTTTTTCATATTGGCGGGACTGGTCATAGCCACTTTTTACTTGTTCCGTACATCTCCGGTAGCTGTGTCTTCGCCGGCTACGAAGTTAGCGAAGCCAATGTCTGTAAAGCCGGTTGAGATTAATGAGTACGTTGGCGCCAATGTATGCAAGCAATGTCATCAGGCCGAATTTGAAGCATGGCAAGGCTCGCATCATGATCTGGCAATGCAGGAAGCCAACGAACAAACCGTACTCGGCAATTTCAACAATGCAAAATTCAAACATCATGATGTTGAATCGACTTTCTTCAAGCGTGATGGCAAGTTCATGGTGCGCACCGACGGGCCTGACGACAAACTGACCGATTACCCGATTATTTATACGTTTGGTGTTACGCCCTTGCAACAATACCTGATTGAGTTCCCCGGAGGCCGTTATCAGGCGCTCAGTATTGCCTGGGACAGCCGTCCGGAGACCGAAGGTGGGCAACGCTGGTTTCATCTATACCCAAAGGACAAGATGGATCATACCGATCAGCTGCACTGGACCGGACGTTACCAGAACTGGAACATGGAATGCGCCGAATGTCACTCGACCAACCTGAAGAAAGGCTATGATGCAGCATCGGACAGCTACAAGACGACTTTCAACGCAATCAATGTCGCTTGCGAATCCTGTCACGGCCCGGCTTCCCAACATATCAAATGGGCGAAACAGGCGCAGCCCCCCTATTCAGACGATAGCAAAGGCTTGGCAGTAAAGCTGCAAAGCCACTGGCAAGACGCGTGGAAGTTTGCCGATGGGAACGCTGTTGCGCATCGCGAACAACCTGCCAAAGATGAACTGATGAATACCTGTTGGGCTTGCCACGCACGCCGTTCGACGCTGGTTGAAGGCAGTTTGCCGGGTTTGCCGCTGGAAGACACGCATCGTCCGGCTTTACTGACGCAACCGACTTATTATGCCGACGGACAGCAGCGCGACGAGGATTACACCTGGGGTTCCTTCCGTCAAAGCAAGATGTTCCAGAATGGAGTGACCTGCATGGATTGTCACGAGCCGCACTCGCTCAAACTTCGCACCGAAGGCAACGCGCTATGTACACGTTGTCATGATGCTGCAAAATTTGACACTGAGCGGCATCATTTCCACAAACAGGATTCAAAAGGCGCAAAGTGCATGGACTGTCATGCGCCCGAGCAAAATTACATGGTGCTCGATGGGCGGCATGACCACAGTTTCCGTTTGCCGCGCCCGGATTTATCAAACACATTGGCTAGCCCGAATGCCTGCACGCAGTGCCATCAAAAGCGCAATCCCGAATGGGCTGCAACAGCGCTGGATAAATGGTACGGCAATACCTGGCGCAATCGCCCGCATTATGGAGTGGCCTTAAATGCGGGAGAGATGCGAGGCGTCAAGGCTTTGCCGGAGCTGCTCGAACTTGCCCGGGATTCAGCAACGCCTGCAATTGTGCGTGCAACCGCATTGACTGTGGCTTCGCCACTAATGGCGCCGGACCTTCTTATTTTCGCGCGGCAGCAGCTACAGGATCCTGATCCATCGGTGCGTATCGCCGCTCTGGGACTGATTGAATCGATTGATACGGTGAACCGCATACTGTCCGCCTCACCCTTGTTGACCGATCCTGTTCGCGGTGTGCGCATTGAAGCCGCACGTATTCTTGCCGATGTGCCGGATAGCCAGATTCCTACTGGCCGGGTTGACGCTTTCAGGAGTGCGATGAGGGAATACCTGGATTACTTAAAGCTCAATGCCGACTGGCCGGCGGAAAACGTCAATCTGGGCAATCTTTACCTGCATCAGCGCAACATCGAAGCGGCTATTCCAGCCTATGAACGAGCTATTTCCCTTGATCCACGCTTCGTGGGAGCTTATATCAATCTCGCCGATGCTTATCGGCAACAAGGACGCGATGACGAAGGCGAAAGACAATTGCGCCGGGGCTTGTTATTATCACCTGATGCGGCGGATTTACACCATGCCTTGGGTTTGCTGCTGGTGCGCAAAACCGACAAATCGGCGGCGTTGCAGGAACTCGCGGTAGCCAGCAAACTGGCGCCGGATAATGCCCGTTATGCTTATGTCTACGCCATAGGACTGAATTCCGCCGGTAAACAGCGCGAAGCCTTAACGGTATTAAAAGCCGCCAGTGCGCGTCAACCCTATAATCTCGATATACTGAGCACACTCATTTCGATGCAGCGCGAGGCGGGCGACAACAAAGCGGCGCTTCATTATGCAAGAAAAGCCGCCGAAGCGTTACCGGACAGTGCTGAAATAAAGCAGTTGATTGTGGAATTGGAAGGAGTAAAGTGAGTTTATTGTACTAACTATTCATCGAACTATAAAACCAACAAAACATAGATGGCCCGACCCTCTTATTATGTAGCTAATCTATGCACACATTATTTGGAGCATAGCCCTCTCCGGAGAGAGAGGGTTGGGTGATGGGAATTTAATACCACTTACATTTAACTCATCATCGAAAATTCTCGCTTTTTTTGTGCTTTGCATTGGCGTTGAAATTGCCTGGGCAGGATTTAAGACGCTTAATCATCTATAACTTGCCATTTTGTAGTTGCTTGATTCATGGATTCACTGATTAATTGGGAAATCTATTTATGAAATTAGTTTTAGAGGCGAAATCCTGTAATGGCTGAAATATTATTTATATTCATCTTGATTGACGTTGCTTATGTCATTTATGTGATTTTGAGCGAACAAAAAACTAAAGCATCCGCTTTTTGTTCAAGCAATGCTGTTGATCCGATAACCCAAGAAGATAAAAATAGTGCGGAACAAACTTCGGAAATCGACTTGCTGGCTAGCGCCGAGCTAGCTAATGGAGAACAACCAACAGGTATAGC
Source organism: uncultured Crenothrix sp. (assembly GCA_964450225.1). Taxonomy (GTDB): domain Bacteria; phylum Pseudomonadota; class Gammaproteobacteria; order Methylococcales; family Methylomonadaceae; genus Methylobacter_C. The sequence goes on from CAYVFT010000026.1 coordinate 34,997, forward strand.
TGGTAAAGTCGGCGAAATCGAGAAAGAGTTCGCCAATGTTTCCACCGCGTTGAAAGAAAAAGCCAAGAAACTTGGTGGTGACGCGTTAGATTTGGTTAAGCATCCAAGTCATTACGCAGAGATGGGAGCCAGTCTGGCTGAAAGCATGGCTGGAGAAAGTTTGGGAGAAATAGTGGGTGCCAGCTTGGGCACCGTGTTCGGGCCCGAGGGTATGGTAATCGGTACCGAAGTCGGGGGCATGGCTGGTGAAGTCTTTGGAGCCCGTCAGGGTGGCGAAATTGCACAAAAGCTTCTACATCAATCCGGGACTGAGCATCCCTTAAAAGACGATTTGCAAAAAGAAGGTAGCGAAAAAGCAGGCGGTCAAGCTGGTAAAATGATCGGTGGCATGATCGGTGATGCTTTATTTGACGATGCCGGCGGCGAAATTGGCGAGGCGATTGGTGACAAGATAGGTCAATTAGCCGGTGTGCTCACCTTTAAACATATCGAGAAAACTCATACAAGGAATAGCGATGAAGTGCCTGCCGACGATGCTTCGCAAACAAATACTGATGCAAATCAAGACTAAGGCATAGCTTACTAGAGTGCGTTGTGTGCACCATTAAATACTTAATTGGAGCGATATAAATGAAAAAAATATTATCAATAATAGCGAGGTTCATGCTGACTACGGTACTGGCTGCTTCCGGTATTGCCGGTGCGACATTAAGTGAACAGGAGGTCAACGAGATTGGTGTTAACGCCTACCTTTATTTTTATCCCTTGGTGACGATGGATATCACGCGCAAACAGATGACTAATATGGAAAGCGGCAAGAAGCCCGGCTACGGACCGACCAATGAGTTTGCCCATATACGTGAATATCCGACTGCGGATATGAAAGTGGTGGTGCGGCCTAATTTCGATACTCTGTATTCGATTGCCTGGCTGGATCTGGTCAAGGAACCGATTATCCTGTCTGTACCGGACACCAATGGCCGTTACTATTTGATGCCGCTGCTGGATATGTGGACGGATGCATTTGCCGTGCCTGGCAAGCGCACCACCGGCACTCAGGCAGGCCATTATGCAGTTGTGCCAAATGGCTGGAAGGGCAAGCTTCCGAACGGCGTGCAGCGCATTGATGCCCCTACGCCCCAGGTATGGATTATTGGCCGTACACAGACCAATGGCCCCGATGATTATGCAGCCGTGCATAAGGTGCAGGACGGTTTCAAACTTACTCCACTTTCTCAATGGGGAAAAAAGCTGAAGCCAGTGAAGGCAGTGAACGATCCCAATGTTGACATGAAAACTCCGCCGATGGAACAGGTTAATCAGATGTCCGCCAAAGATTATTTCAAGTATGCCGCCGAAGTGATGAAAATCAATCCACCGCATATTATCGACTGGTCCATGGTGGCTCAGCTGAAGAAGATCGGTATCGTACCAGGTAAAAGCTTTGATTATGACAAGCTTGATCCAGTTGTTAAACAGGCGTTGGATAAAGCGCCTGCCGACAGTCAGGCGTTGATGAAATGGAAGCTTCCGACTCTTGCCCGCGTGGTGAATGGCTGGTCGATGAATACGGACACCATGGGTGTTTATGGCGACTATTATCTGAAGCGTGCCATCGTTACGATGCTTGGTTTGGGCGCCAATCAGCCAGCGGATGCCATTTATCCGATGAATATTGCCGATGCTGACGGCAAGCCAATGAACGGTAATAACAACTATGTACTGCACTTTAGTAAGGAGGAACTGCCTCCGGTAGAGGCTTTCTGGTCAGTTACGATGTATGACGCAGAGGGTTACCAGACCGCCAATGCCCTCAACCGCTTTGCTGTCAGTTCCTGGATGCCGTTCAATTACAATGCGGATGGCTCCCTGGATTTATATATTCAAAATCAGAACCCCGGTGCTGACAAGGAAGCGAACTGGCTGCCTGCTCCCAAGGGACCTTTGGGCGTGACCATGCGGCTCTATGCGCCGAAGGCCAATGCGCTGGATGGTCGCTGGAATC
>CAYVFT010000027.1:0-36537 GCA_964450225.1 uncultured Crenothrix sp.
GCCGGCAGCTTCCAGCAGGTCAGCGCGGGCCAGTATCACACCTGCGCCCTGAAGGTGGACAACACCCTGGCCTGCTGGGGGCAGAACAATTACGGCCAAGCCGCCCCGCCAGCCGGCCGCTTCAAACAGGTCAGCGTGGGTTCCTATCAGACCTGCGCCCTGAAGGCGAACAACACCCTGGCCTGTTGGGGATTTAACAGTTACGGCCAAACCACCCCGCCGGCCGGCCGCTTCCAACAGGTCAGCGCGGGCTTCTGGCTCACCTGCGCCCTGAAGGCGAACAACACTCTGACTTGCTGGGGGGATGAACAATCAGTCCAAGACACCCCGGCCGGCAGCTTCAAACAGGTCAGCGCGGGCTATAGTCACGGCTGCGCCCTGAAGACGGACAACACCCTGGCCTGTTGGGGACGCAACAATTACGGCGAAGCCATCCCGCCGGCCGGCAGCTTCCAGCAGGTCAGCGCGGGCGAGTCTCACAGCTGCGCCCTGAAGGCAGACAACACCCTGGCCTGCTGGGGAGCTAAAGTTTACGGCCCAGCCACCCGGCCGGCCGGCCGCTTCCAGCAGGTCAGCGCGGGCCAGTATCACACCTGCGCCCTGAAGGCCGACAACACCCTGGCCTGTTGGGGGCGTAACGATTACGGCCAAGCCATCCCGCCGGCCGGCAGCTTCAAGCAGATTAGCGCGGGCAATTATCACAACTGCGCCCTGAAGGCGGACAATACCCTGGCCTGTTGGGGATTAGACACTTCTGGCCAAGCTACCCCGCCGGCCGGCCGCTTCAAGCAGGTCAGCGCGGGCCTCGCTCACACCTGCGGCATACGCACGGATGGCTTTGTAGCCTGCTGGGGAGTTACTGTCCGATAAACAAGACATAAAATGGGTTATTGACGCTCGCCTATAGAAACACTGCGACTGCTACCTTGGCTGTTTACTCGGCCAAATCCGCGCAAGGCGGAACCGCTTTGAGGTTCCGCCACATGGATTTAGACTCTTGGTGGCTGGCGACATGAGATAGTTCGATACGTTCTGTCTGATGTCTTTCATCATAAAAAAGGCCGCTTTCGCGGCCTATTTCGTAATTTAGGACATGGTTCAAAATAACTTCCCGATAGCATACTAATGCTGTGCGGCTTAAAGTTGCTCCCCTCTTTGCAAAAGAGGGGCTGAGGGAGATTTTTAAATAAATCCCCCTCAATCCCCTTTTTTCAAAGGGGGAAGTTGTTTGTAACCAAGTCCGTACTCGACGCAACTACCGATTAAACAATCCATGTCGTTTTGTCTGATTCCGTATTGGGAAACAAATGGTACTGACTACTTGTTGCCTGCATTGGTTGCTATGTAAGTTCCTCAGCGGGTCAAGGCCAGAAGTGTAGCCGTGTGGACAACTCTTTTCTACCCACCTTTTATCACCGTCCTTTAAACAGATTTATGCTTTGCCCACAAACCAGGTAATGCCTTGAACAGCCTAAAGATAGCCACACCAGCAACCGTATAAATCAAGGCAGAGCCAACATAGAAGGGATAATACTGCGCTACCCCTGCAAAATAGTCTCCAAACGCCAAATCTTCATAACGACCGGAAAACAAGTAAAAGCTACCGTTAGAAATAACAAAGGCAGCCGATGTTGCAAGCATTAACAAACCGGCAGACTTTGCCAGTTCCGCAATTTTCATTGCCTTTAATGTTAAACAATAACGTCCGGCAAGCCACATGACGGCATAAGTCGGTATCAGGAACACATAAGCCGGCGTGACACACCAGCCGCTGGTGCCATTGGATATGGCGAGATAGTCTATGAATGCCGCCAATGCCAGCAGGAATAAAAAGAACAATTTTCTACGATAAAACCCGGCGAAAAAAAATACCGCCAATGAAGCATCGGGAAGGTGTAAGACATCGCCAAAATGATGGTAACGAGTCAGCACCATCAGCGCAATCAGGGATAAGGGCAAATACTCGGCTTGCAACCATTGTTTGATGTTCATTTTTTTCTCCAAAATAAATAGCTTAGGGTTAAGGTTGATGTTGCCACAGATCCACGGATAACAAAAAGTTTGTGACTATTCAATGAACCAGACTACTTGCAAATTTCAGATGGTCAGCCCCCTCTCCTGATGGAGAGGGTTGGGGTGAGGAGAATTAAAACAGGCAAAATACCTTGTTTTTGTTCCCCCTCACCCTACCCTCTCCCGCTGGAGAGGGATACCGTGCTTCGCGCTGAATAGATACAAAAGTGAAATCTGTGAATCTGTGGCAATTTATTTTTTTACGAATTATCTTAATTGTTGTACTGGACTGAAACAAAAAAGTTTCTGTCCGGCATGTTGTAAGTATCAACTGTTTGATAATTTTTATCCAGCAGGTTATTCAGCTTGGCATTTAGCATCCAGTTTTTGTTCAAATGATAGGCGGCCCGTAAATCCACCGTCACATAACCCGCAACCTTGATGGTGTTTTGCGTATTATCATAACGATCGCCTTGCGCCAGCACATTGGCGCCCACATCAAAGGCTCCAAACCTTGAGTCAAACGTTCTGGATAAATCAAATGCCAGGGTTTGCTCGGCACGGCGCGGTAAGCGCTTATTGGTCTCCCGGTTTTCGGGGCTTAACAGGTTCATGCTCAGTTTGCCATTCCAGCCCAGCCACTGCGCACCAATTTCGGTTTCAATACCGTCAATTTGGGCTTTGCCGATATTTTCCGCCCTAAAATTGAACGTTACCGGGTCCATGGTCGGTGTAATCAAATTATCGATATTGGTATGGTAGGCGCGAATTTCCCACTGCACCCAGTCATGATTACCAACAAGCCCGGTTTCAAACGAAGTTGATTCTTCCGGTTTCAGGTTTGGATTGCCATAGTTCGGAAAATAAAGATCATTGAAAGACGGCGCTTTAAACGCATTGCCAAAACTTGCCAGCATACTGATACCATAGTCCCAGTTATAGCGCCAGCCAACGTTTCCGGTCACATAATCACCGAAGGCTTCATTATTATCGTAGCGCACCGAGGCATTAACAAAATGATCATCCCAAAGTTGGCTATGTAATTCAGTAAATACGCCAACATCATAACGAGAGTTTTCAGTATATTTTTCCGAGCTATCTACTTCATCCAGGCGATAGTCTGAACCCAGAATCAGTTGATGTTCGTCGGATAACGTAAACTGATTAAGCCAGCTGGCATTCCAGCGGGTACTGTTGAATTTGCTGGAGAAAGCCCCGTCCGGAGCAAACTGATCTTGATCATCTTGACTTTGCCCGAAGCGCAAAGTTGAGCGCCAGTTATCCATAATATCTATGCTGCCTGAGGTGCCGGCAACCTGCTCAACAAAGTCGGTTTTATCCTGAAAAATTCCGTCATAATCCGTATGCCCCTGAGTTCGCATAAAAAACGCTTCAACCTCGGCGTTGTTGTCAAAACGGTGGCCCAGCCGGGCATTCACTGCCGCATTATCGTAACCATCGTTATCCGGCTGATAAAAGCCGAAAGGACCAGGAACTGCATCACGGGCATTGAAACCATGTGAACCCAATCCGGATGAACCCAGAGTGTACCAGCTATTTTTCCATTTACCGCTGACGGTACCAGCGACCCGGTATGTCTTGTAGGAGCCGCCGCCGGCATCGACCACCACGCTGGGTTTATCTTGGATATTGCCTTTACGGGTAAAAATCTGAATAACCCCCCCTATTGCTTCCGAACCGTAAAGACTCGATTGAGGACCACGAATGATTTCCACGCGTTCTATTTGATCAATGGGGATAAATTCGAAAGGTGTCGTGCCGGCAGTTACGGAACCGACCTTAATGCCGTCAATCAGCACCAGCAATTGATCGGGATTGGTTCCGCGCATGAAAACGCTGGTGATTTTGCCGTAGCCGCCTTGTTGAGTCATGTCGATACCACTCGTGCCTCTCAACAGATCAGGCAAGGTTTGTACCTGCAGTCGTTCAATATCCTTACGGGTATAAACGGTGGTTGAAGCCGCTAGCTGGTTTTTTGCAACTTCTGTTCTTGTTGCGGTAACGACCATGTTGGGTAATTCCAAGGCATTGTCAGTGGGATTTTCTTGAGCTTGCGATTGGGCATTAATACCCGCAAGCAATAATGAGCCGGCTATAATTTTTTGCATGTTTGTCCTCTGCGCCGCCCGCGCATAGAGATTGAGTAATTACAAAGGAGGACATAAGAAGATGAAAGACACGAAGGAAGGCGCACAATCACACCGCAAAACAGCCCTCCGCTGTAGCGATTATGCTTTAGGCCGGTCTCCGGGCTTATAAGTGGAATGAACCTGAATCATCACCTTCCCATGTTGGGTAACACAGTGGCGTACTGATGATTCTTTACTTATATACCGTTGCGGGGGCAGCGTCGGACTTGGCATAAACCTTACCGACTTCCCGTTTAACCATTAGACTTGACTATCTTCTGGAACCAAAAAGCAGGGCGCAATTATAGGGGGTTATATTTATAAAGCAAGAAGAGTTGCACAACATTGTGCGCATTTTCACCCACTCTCCTGCCGGATGACAGCATGGATGCGGGAAGTAGGGCAACGGATGGAGCAGTCGCCGAGAGGGCTAGGGAGAGGAGATTTAAAACCAACAACCTATGGAGACGCAATTAATACAATCTCTACTTGCGTCGATTATCGCTGACAATCACTACAAAACACTGTTGATCGATTAGCCAGCCGGATTTCTGTTAAGGGCTGTTGACATTGAAAACAGGGCAAACCCTTGCGACCGTAAACCCTGAGTTGTTGCTTGAAATAACCGGGTTTCCCAGCTTCATTGACAAAGTCTCGCAGCGTAGTGCCGCCTTGCTGAATGGAATTTTCTAATATCACCCGGATACAATCCGCCAGTTTTTGATAACGGGCTAAAGAAATTTTCCCCGCTTGGCGCGAGGGCCTTATGCCTGCCATGAATAAAGCTTCATTAGCATAAATATTACCAACACCGACAACAATGTGGCTGTCCATAATGAAAGACTTTACCGGCACTTTCCGGCTTTTGGACAGTGAATAAAGCAGCTCTCCATTAAAATCGGCCAATAAAGGTTCCGGGCCCAAATCCTTAAGCAGCTGATGTTCCGCCGCTGGTGCTGAGGTCCATAACACCGCGCCAAACCGGCGTGGATCGTTAAAACGCAGCACAATGCCGTCGTTGAAAATAAAATCAACATGATCGTGTTTACCAGCCCCCTGCCCTGTCTTCAAAACCCTTAAACTGCCTGACATGCCTAAATGCACCAGCATCGTGCCCGCGCTGGTAGTGAAAAGCAGATACTTTGCCCTTCTGGAGACCGACTGAATACTAAGCCCCGTTAAAATCTGATTGAGTGTTTCAGGCACAGGCCAGCGTAATTGAGGTTGGCGGATAATCACCTGTTTGACAGTTTGCCCTTCGATATACGGAGCAATGCCGCGGCAGGTTGTTTCAACTTCGGGTAATTCAGGCATGGCGATAGGGTCTTGGAGTAACTTGAAGTTCTTGAGAATTGGCCTCATTAACTAATGACTACTTACGAAGTAACGCAATTTTTTCCTTGTTGCATAGATTTCAATAAATAAACCATTTGTTTTAGAAGGATATTTTTAAAAAAAGCTTTTTGTTCCGGTACTATAGACGTAACTTCCAGGAAAGCTCTTCATCCGCTTTAATCGGCGTGATTGTATTCCCTTCTTCCCCGTAAAAAGATGGAATTCTCCAGGTGGTTTTTTCTAAAGTGACCGTACCTGAATTTCTGGGTAAGCGATAAAAATCAGCACCGTAAAAACTGGCGAATCCTTCCAGTTTGTCTAATGAATCGGTGCGTTCAAATTCCTCCGCGTAAAGTTCCAGTGCTGCGTGAGCACTGTAACATCCGGCACAGCCGCATGCAGTTTCTTTTAATGAAGTCAGATGCGGCGCACTGTCTGTACCTAAAAAGAATTTTGGATTACCGCTGGTCGCAGCAGCAACCAATGCCAGACGATGCTGTTCACGCTTGAGTATCGGCAAACAATAATTATGCGGGCGTATGCCACCTGCGAGTATGGCATTGCGGTTAAACAGCAAATGTTGGGGGGTTATGGTCGCGACAATATTTGCGCCAGACGCTTGCACAAACTGTACAGCCTCTGTGGTGGTGACGTGTTCGACTACGATGCGTAAACCGGGGAAATTATCGACGATAGCGGTCAAACTGGTATCAACAAACACCTGTTCCCGATCAAAAATATCACAGCGCTCATCGGTTACTTCACCATGAATCAGTAACGGAATATCATTTTTTTCCATTGCCGCCAATAAGGGATAAATGGCCTTGATATCGGCAACACCTGAATCAGAATTGGTCGTAGCGCCCGCTGGATATAATTTGAACGCATGAACATGCGCAGACTCGGCAGCCTTTTTGATTTCAGTTGCCGTCGTGGAAGCCGTCAAATACAGCGTCATCAATGGTGTAAAATCAAAACCGGCAGGCACAGCTTGTAAAATCTCTTCCCGATACGCTAAAGCCTGAACCACTGTTGTCACAGGAGGCTTAAGATTTGGCATGATAATAGCCCGTGCAAATTGTTTTGCACTATGCGGCAACACGGTTTTTAAAACAGCACCGTTTCGCACATGCAGGTGCCAGTCATCGGGACGGGTTATGGTTAATGTTTTCATTGTTGGCGGTGTGTCTGTAAAATAGACAGTTATTTTATAGTAAGTACTTGGAAAATCTAAACACAGTCCTTATTGTAGTAATTATTTTTCTTATCGGAGTGGTCTATGCCAATTTACGAGTATCAATGTCAATCCTGTGGTCATGAGCACGAAGCGTTACAGAAACTCGGTGCTGAACCCTTACTTATTTGCCCTGCCTGCACGAAGCCGGAATTAATGAAAAAAGTCTCTGCTGCGGGTTTCAGATTAAAAGGTAGCGGCTGGTATGAAACAGACTTTAAGAGTGGCGCCAAGAAAAATGTAGCGGGCGAAGCCTCTGCAACACCAAGCGCTGCCAAAGCCAGCAGCTGTTGTGCGGGTGGCGGCTGTAAAAGTAACTAAATAAAACAGGCGCAAGATTAAAGCAAACCCCGCTATTGCCTGCGCCTTTTATCTCTTTATAAACAATAAACAACTTTATTAATACACAGGGAAAATTTATGCGTACCCACATGTGCGGAGAATTAAATACACAACAGCTAGGCGAAACCGTATCAATCTGCGGTTGGGTACATAGACGTCGTGACCATGGCGGCGTTATTTTTATCGATCTTAGAGACCGTGCCGGGCTTGTGCAAGTCGTGGTTGATCCTGACGTCGCTGATACTTTTGCGATTGCCGAACATGTTCGTAGCGAATATGTTCTAAAAATTACGGGTGTCGTCCGTAATCGTCCGGAAGGCACAATCAACGTCAATATGCATTCAGGTGCGATTGAAATACTGGCTAAAGGCATCGAAGTCCTGAACGAATCCGAAACACCGCCTTTCCCTGTGGAAAGCGATATAGAGGTCAACGAAGAACTGCGTTTGCGCTATCGCTACATTGATTTGCGCCGGACTGCAATGCAGGAAAAAATGAAAGTGCGCCGCGATGTCACGAGAGTCTTAAGAAACTTCCTTGATGATAACGATTTTTTTGAAATTGAAACGCCTTACCTGACCAAGGCCACACCCGAAGGCGCACGCGATTACATCGTGCCCAGCCGTACTCACGAGAATTCTTTTTTTGCCCTGCCGCAATCACCACAACTGTATAAACAAATGCTGATGGTCGCGGGCATGGATAGATATTATCAGGTTGTGCGTTGTTTCCGGGATGAGGATTTGCGAGCTGACAGGCAGCCCGAATTCACCCAATTGGATATAGAAACGTCATTCATGGATGAAAACGAAATTATGAATGTCATGGAAGAAATGATCCGCCAGCTGTTCGACAAAGTGATCGATGTAAAGCTGGATGCCGTTTTCCCACGCATGACCCATCAGGAAGCCATATCGCGCTATGGTATTGATCGCCCTGATTTGCGGATTCCACTGGAACTGGTCGATATTGCCGACGACATGAAAGATGTCGATTTTAAAGTTTTCTCGGCACCTGCCAATGACCCGAAAGGTCGCGTGGTTGCCATGCGCGTCCCTAACGCGGGTGATTTAAGCCGTAAAGACATTGATGAATTAACCAAATTTGTCAGCATTTATGGCGCGAAAGGCTTGGCTTACATTAAAGTCAATGACTTGACGGCCGGCATTGAGGGTTTGCAATCTCCCATCGTTAAATTTGCCCCTAATGCTGTCTGGTACAGTGTACTGGAGAAAACCGGCGCACAAACCGGCGATTTAATATTCTTTGGCGCAGATAAGGCTACTGTCGTTAATGAAGCAATGGGCGCATTGCGCGTCAAATTGGGACATGACCTTAACTTGCTGGAAGGTGAATGGAAACCGGTTTGGGTGATTGACTTTCCGATGTTTGACTGGGATGAAAAAAGCGGGCGTTACAATGCCATTCATCACCCCTTTACCGCCCCCAGTTGTTCTGTCGAAGATCTGGTAGCCAATCCCGGAGCTGCGTTATCACGCGCTTATGATTTAGTGTTAAACGGCACTGAAGTTGGCGGCGGTTCCATTCGTATCAACCGAACAGCTATGCAACAAACCGTGTTTGAAATTTTAGGCATAGGCGAAGAAGAAGCCAGAGAAAAATTTGGCTTTCTGTTGGATGCCTTGAAATACGGTGCACCGCCACATGGTGGTTTGGCTTTTGGATTGGATCGTTTAGTCATGCTGATGACTGGATCGCATTCTATTCGGGATGTCATAGCCTTCCCTAAAACCCAATCAGCTTCGTGTCCATTAGTCAGTGCTCCTGCGGTTGTTACCGATGAACAGTTAAAGGAGTTGGGGATTCGCTTGATCAAACCCGCAGGGAAAGAAAAGGTTAAGCAGGATTAACCATTTTGTAGGTTGGGTTGATAAACCCAATATTTACTGAAGATTGCTGGGTTTTTGCTATCGCTTTAATCCAGCTTATTATCTTTAAAACATCAAAGGGAGTGCCGACAAATCCAAAAAAAATGACTTCTTTTTGTGCTTGGGATGACGATACACTGATACTGAATGTGCTGGGTACGTCCAGTGCCAAACGGGATGTTATTGGCAAGGTTAAAGGCAATCAACTCAAAATCAGTGTTACGGAAGCTCCACGTGCGGGTAGGGCAACCGATCACATGGTGCGTTTTTTAGCTGAAGAAGTAACCCTATCGCATTAATAAATCGGTAGATTGTCTAACTGCTTAGCAGGGTCGGGGGTAAAAACCCTTGTGCATTAAGCTTGGCCACATAGAGTTTTTCTCACTATGCTGGGTTGGCACACCAGCCACACTACTTCCCTAAACCTCTTAACTTTTTTAACGCCAGTCAAATGGTAAAAATATGACTTCAATAACCTTTCCCATTCAAGATTACGCATTACTCGATGATGAAGAATGCGATGCCCGTATTATTGCCGCGAAAGCCAAACTGGGCAGCCGTTGTGTGATACTGGGACACCATTACCAACGTGACGAAGTTTTTAAACATGCAGATTACACTGGCGATTCCTTAAAATTGTCCAGAGATGCTGCGCAATCAGAGGCTGAATATATCGTATTTTGCGGTGTGCATTTTATGGCAGAAGTCGCCGATATATTGTCCCGTCCTGAGCAAATAGCCATCTTGCCCGATTTGGCGGCAGGTTGTTCAATGGCGGATATGGCAAATTTGATAAAAGTACAGAAATGCTGGCAGGAATTGGCGCAAATTATCGATGTGGAAAACGAGGTCACTCCGGTTACCTACATTAATTCGGCCGCCGATCTGAAAGCGTTTTGCGGCATGCATGAAGGCATCGTCTGCACGTCGTCTAATGCCCGTAAAATACTGGAATGGAGTTTTGCCAAACGGCCTAAGGTGCTGTTTTTCCCGGATCAGCATTTAGGACGCAATACCGGCTACCGCATGGGCATACCACTGGAAGAAATGGTGACCTGGGATTTTAATAAACCCATGGGTGGCTTGACGGAAGAACAAATCCGCAATTCCAAAATCATTCTCTGGAACGGCTATTGTTCCGTACACCAAGTCTTTAAACCCGAACAAATTGATAACTTTCTTGTTCGTTATCCGGAAACCAAGGTAATTGCACACCCTGAAGCCTGTTTTGAAGTCTGTCAAAAAGCCGATTATGTCGGTTCTACCGAGTACATTTTAAAAACAGTTCGTGAGGCCGAACCCAACACCCGCTGGCTGGTGGCGACCGAATTAAATCTGGTCAATCGCTTGCACGAAGAGTGCAAAGCTCAAGGTAAAAATGTTCATTTCATGTCGCCGACGCTATGCATGTGTTCAACCATGTTCAGAACCGATCCGCAACATTTAGCTTGGGTATTGGAAAATTTGGCAGCAGGTCATGTGATTAATCAGATTTCCGTGCCTGTTGAAGAGGCCAGATTAGCCAAACGGGCGCTGGATAATATGCTGGCTGTGAATTAATGCGTAATATAGATATACTGACCCCCCTCTCCGCAGCATAATGCTGCAAATAGCCCCGGATAAATCAATCAAATCGGTGAGCAAAAATGGCACAGGTAAAAAAATCGGTGTAGGTGAAAGCACTGGAAATGCAAAATCAAAAGTCGTTCGTACTCTGTTGGGTATGTATCAGTTGGATCCGAATTGGTCATTATCCAGCAGGTTGCAAAATAATCCACTGGTTTGGATGCTATCTGTCAATGGCTTGATGGTTGATGTTCGAAGTATGCCAAGAGAAGTTCAAGAGATTGCCTTTGAAAAAGGGTATATCCCTTATATACCAGATGATAGAAAATAAGTATCTGATTGCGCGGAATCTCACTACGAATTGAATCAACCATCACAAGCTTACTTGGAAAATCAGAGCGTAATAATGTACCTAGCAGCGCTGAAAAGTGGTTTAACTTGGTGAATTTACGCCAGAGAAGCCGACATAAACAAAGTTCATCGTAATTTGACGTGAAACCAATCAATGATCTGTTATAAAGAAGATCCTTTCTTAAAAGATAAAAAGGTAAACGGTTTGATTAAACAATTAATTCTAACTATTGGCTTAGGTATTGCGTTGCTTGTTTTTGCGCTATTGGCAAGCGGCATTTTCTTTACAGGTGTAGTAGTACAGACTACAACTGGCGCTATTAAAGACACTGCCAACAAATAACGATAGTCCTAAGTCTTTATAAATCAGGAGTATTTACGATGCAGGAAATTTTAATTGGCGGCCAGAATGGCATTCAAGTCATTATGGATGCCTCGATGGGTAATCGCCATGGCATGATTTCAGGTGCGACCGGTACCGGTAAAACGATTACCCTGCAAATTCTGGCAGAGGGCTTTTCAAAAATAGGTGTTCCTGTATTTCTTGCCGATATCAAAGGCGACCTGTCCGGTATAGCAATTCCCGGGCAGCCAAATGAGAAGATTTCCGAGCGTGTTCAACGGATTGGCATCGCAAATTTTCAGCATCGCGGCAATCCATCTGTTTTCTGGGATATTTTTGCCAAAACCGGACATCCGGTGCGTACTACTATTTCGGATATGGGACCGTTGTTGCTCAGTAATCTGCTGGAGTTGAATGACACACAAACAGGTGTTCTTTACAGTTGTTTCAAGATTGCCGATGACAATGGCTTGTTATTGCTGGATTTAAAAGATTTACGCTCTATGTTGCAATGGCTGGGCGATGAATCAAAGGAATTGCAAGCAGAGTACGGCAATATCTCCGGTGCAAGTATTGGCGCCATTCAAAGACAATTATTGGTGCTTGAAGAGCAAGGAGCCGAAAACTTTTTTGGTGAACCTGCCATACAGTTGGAAGATTTCTGTAAAACGGATTTCTCTGGCAATGGTGTTATCAGTATTCTTGATGCCACCGATCTGACTACCAAATCACCGCGTTTATATGCCACTTTTTTACTCTGGATGCTGTCTGAGCTATTCGAAACCTTACCGGAAGTTGGCGATGCAGACCATCCCAAACTGGTGTTGTTTTTTGATGAAGCGCATCTTCTATTTGATCAGGCGCCCAAGGTATTGGTAGATAAAATTGAACAAATTGTCAGATTGATCCGTTCCAAGGGAGTTGGTGTTTATTTTATCAGCCAGAGCCCGCTGGATATTCCGGAAGATATTTTGGGTCAGTTGGGCCTTAAAATTCAACATGCCTTAAGAGCTTACACCCCGAAAGACCAACAAGTCGTGAAAAGTGTCGCGGCGACTTTCCGTAGTAATCCTGAAATAGATACAGAAGCTGTTATACAGGAACTGAAGACGGGTGAAGCCCTGGTTTCTGTGCTGCATAAAGACGGCTGTCCGGCACCGGTAGAAAGAATCTTCATTCGCCCGCCCGAGTCTCAGCTCGGTCCGGTTACTTCTGAACAACGACAAGAAATTATCCGTCGATCACCTTTTAATGGCCGCTATGATCAAGAGGTGGATCGTGAATCGGCTTATGAATTGCTAAAACAAAAAACAGAACGGCAGGCTAAAGAAGCGTTTGAAGAGCAGCAAAGCAAACAGCAAAAAACCAAGGCTCCCGCTAGAGCCAGTAACCGGCAAAGTGTTGGAGAGGCATTGTTTAAGAGTGCTGCACGTAGCATAGGCAGCACGGTAGGCCGGCAGATTATTCGGGGCATTATGGGATCGTTATTGGGTGGTCGCCGATAACTACAGATAGTCGCGAAGAATATTACGAGTCGCATCTTTTTGTTGTTCTGCCTTGCTTGCCTACTAACAGTAGAGGCGAATAAACTAGTCGCTACAGCAGGATGTCTGAATAGTTACCGCAGTTGGACATTTACTGCCAAAATCCGATTCAAAGTATTTAAATAATCTAATGTAACATCCAAGCTTTGGAGCTTAACATGAATACTGATTCTTCCTATTCCATAACGAGATATAAATTTCTCTACATATTCTTCATGCTCTTCGTAGTGAGTGGTTTTCTAATAGGTTGTGATCAAACTAATAAGGACAAAGTCTCCACCAAAGAAGTCATTAAAAAATTTGAACATGAGACAACACTGGAAGGGCTTGTTAGTAATAATCGCGGACCGATAAAGGAAGGCACAATCAAGGTAACCGATAATTACGAGGAGATTGTTGCAAGTACAGCCGTAAAAAATAACGGACATTACAGTATTAAAATTCCGGCGGATACGGTTTTGCCTATTGTCCTGACTTTTTATCCTGAATCGGCGGATGGGCAAAAATTGTTTACTGCTGTGGTACACCCGTCAATAACAAAATATGACATTAACCCTCTGACTACGTCGATAGCCAAAAAAGCCCAAGCTTTGGGCGGCTATACTCATGCCAATATGGTTCAGGCGGCCGAAGATACAGCAAAAGTTCCGGATGCCAACAAAACAACAGCGGGATTTCGTGGCGACCCCACCACCCAATACGGTGGCTGGCATTAAGGAATGCCATTATCACACTTGAACATTAACTTGGGAGCTGCTTAAGCCGCTCCCAAGTTAACTCAATGTTGTCCACGTTATTTCATTCCCATTCCTGAACTCAACATTTAAAAAACACATATGGTTGACAAGATTGCAGCGTCTGCCACTCTGTGAATCAAGCACCACACAAGGTCGATCATAACTTTAACAACCTCGGTTTTGATCGTTAATATAATCGTTATAGCTAAGGCAAAGCATGAATTCCCCCATCGATCCAAAAGAAGTAGTCAGTCAACAGTTACATGATGCAGCACTCGAGTATCACGAGTTTCCCACGCCTGGCAAAATCAGCGTTACCCCCACCAAACAATTGACTAACCAGCGCGATCTTGCCCTGGCTTATTCGCCGGGAGTCGCAGCCGCTTGTGAAGAAATCGTTGCCGATCCAGCCAATGTTTTTAAATATACTGCGCGGGGCAATCTGGTCGCAGTCATTTCCAATGGGACAGCCGTCCTTGGACTGGGAAATATAGGCCCTCTAGCAGCCAAACCGGTGATGGAGGGCAAAGGAGTTTTATTCAAGAAATTTGCCGGCATCGATGTCTTTGATATCGAGATTAATGAGCTGGACCCGGATAAATTGTGCGACATTATTGCCGCGCTGGAGCCGACTTTTGGCGGTATCAATCTGGAAGACATTAAAGCTCCCGAATGCTTTTATATCGAGCGAAAATTACGCGAGCGTATGAAAATACCCGTGTTCCATGACGATCAGCACGGCACGGCAATTATTACCGGAGCCGCGATTCTAAATGGTCTGAAAGTGGTCGGTAAGAATATTAAAAACTGCAAACTGGTTGTCTCTGGTGCGGGCGCGGCGGCATTTGCTTGTCTGGACTTGATTGTAGAGCTCGGCTTTCCGATTGAGAATATCTTCGTAACCGATCATTCCGGCGTCATTTATAAAGGCCGTATTGAAAAGGATGCACATAAAGCTCGTTTTGCCCAGGAGACCAGTGCGCGAACCCTGGCGGAGATCATGCCTGGCGCAGATATTTTTCTTGGGCTTTCCGCTGGCGGTATTTTGAAACAAGACATGGTCAAATCCATGGCAGCCCGGCCATTGATATTGGCACTGGCCAATCCAACCCCTGAAATTTTACCTGAACAGGTTAAAGCAGTGCGCGATGACGCAATCATTGCCACAGGCCGTTCTGATTACCCTAACCAGGTTAACAATGTCCTGTGCTTTCCCTATATCTTCCGAGGGGCGCTTGATTGCGGCGCCACCACCATCACTCGCAAAATGGAAATTGCCGCCGTGCATGCGATTGCCGATTTGGCACAAGCAGAACAATCCGATATTGTTGCCAGCGCCTACGGCATCAGCAATTTGTCTTTTGGCCCGGATTACCTGATTCCTCTGCCATTCGATCCGCGCCTGATGACCAAAATTGCTCCGGCAGTTGCCAAAGCGGCGGAAGAATCGGGTGTTGCCGCCCGCCCGATCCAGGATATGCAGGCTTACGTCGATCGCCTGCAACAATTCGTGTATCACAGCGGCACCTTCATGAAGCCGATTTTCCAGATTGCCAAAAATGCGCCTGCGGACAAAAAACGCATTGTCTTTGCCGAAGGTGAAGAAGAGCGGGTACTGCGTGCCGTGCAAGTGATAGTGGATGAAAAAATCGCGACACCCATTTTGATTGGTCGTCCGGCTGTAGTACAGTTTCGCATCGAGAAATACGGTTTACGTATCAGGCCCGGGGTGGATTTCCAGATTGTCAATCCAGAATACGACGAGCGCTACCGAGATTTCTGGCAGACTTATCTGAAAATGACGATTCGCAAAGGCGTTACCGAGCAATACGCCAAGCTGGAAATGCGCCGCCGCCAAACCCTGATAGGTGCAATGTTGATTTATAAAGGTGATGCCGACGGCATGATCTGCGGCACCTTCGGCAATAATACCTTGCATCTGGATTACATCGACCAGGTGCTGGGCAAGTATCCAGGTGTTAATGTCTATGCTGCCATGAACGTCCTTATCCTGCCCGAGCGCCAGGTTATATTGGTCGATACCCACGTCAATGAAAACCCAACTGCCGGCCAGCTTGCCGAAATCACGCTGTTAGCCGCGGAAAAGATGCGTCGTTTCGGTATGGCGCCACGTGTCGCTTTGTTATCGCATTCCTGTTTCGGTTCCAGCAACAGCGAGTCAGCCCAAAAGATGCGTGCAGTATTGGCAATCGTCCAGGAAAAAGCGCCGGAACTGGAAGTCGATGGCGAAATGCACGGCGATGCAGCACTAGACCATGATTTGCTGAAAAAAATGATGCCGGATTCGAAATTGAAAGGCAGCGCCAACCTGCTGGTTTTACCCAGCATTGATGCCGCCAATATTGCCTACAACCTGCTCAAGACAGCAGCGGGTTACGGCGTTGCAATAGGTCCCGTGATGCTTGGTTGCGCCAGACCGGTGCATATCCTTACACCATCCGCCTCAGTTCGCCGTATCATTAACATGGCAGCCGTGTGCGTGTTGGATGCAGTGGAGGAACGATAAACCTAAAACTCCAGTTGGGACGAGTTGAAGGCCTTCAGCTTCGCTCGGGAGAACCCTGTCCAAGTATGCACTGCCTTCAACATATCTCATCAGTCACATCCTTGCGCCCTGGATACCAGCAATTCATGCCGGTATCCAGGATTACTTGTTCTATGCGATGTCGCCCACGATTTATCATCTGACACCCCATTAAACGGGTACATTTGCGAATGGCAAACCGGCCATTCATCTACTGAGAAACGGTTGGTTTGCCAGCCAGAGCATTGACATACCAGACCATGGCCTCCTTGAGACCCTGGCCGATTCGGTGAGTCGGAGTGTATCCAAGAAGGTTTTGCGCTTTGCTAATGTCCGCCAGGGAATGGCGTACGTCGCCGGCACGAAAGTCCCGGTAGATAGGCTTGAAATCCTTAAGGTGTGGGAAATGAGGCTCAAGGAGCGCACGTATCGATTCGAACAATTGATTTAATGTGGTGCGATCATTCACCGCCACGTTGTAAACCTGAGCCACTGCCTCCGGATTGTCTGTGGTGGCGGCCAACAGGTTAGCTTGCACGGCGTTGTCGATGTAGCAAAAATCGCGACTGGTTTCACCATCGCCATTTACAAACACCGACTCGTTCTTGATCATGCTGGCGACCCATTTGGGGATCACTGCGGCATAAGCTCCTGCCGGATCCTGGCGCTGTCCGAAAATATTGAAGTAGCGCAGACCGACAGTTTTTATACCATAGCAACGGGCAAAAACGTCTGCATAGAGTTCATTGACATACTTGGTCACGGCATAGGGAGAAAGCGGTTTGCCGATCAGGTCCTCCACCTTGGGCAAACCGGGGTGATCGCCATAGGTGGAACTGGATGCCGCGAACACAAAACGCTTTACCTGTGCATCCCGCGCTGCCAACAGCATATTGAGGAACCCCGTAATATTATTTTCATTGGTAAGAAGTGGGTTCTCCAGCGAGCGAGGCACGGAGCCTAATGCAGCCTGATGCAATACGTAATCGACGCCGCTGCATGCCGCTGTGCAATCTGCCAGGTTGCGTATATCCCCTTCTATCAGGTGGAAATTCTGCCATTGCGCCGGGGCGACTAGTGCCTTAACCTCATCCAGGTTATGGCGGTGACCAGTGGAGAAGTTGTCCAGCCCAATCACTTTTTGGTCTAGCTTAAGTAGCATTTCCAGTAAATTGGAACCGATAAAGCCGGCTGCACCCGTAACCAGCCAAGTATGAGGGTTGCCCTGAAGGAGCTGTTTGAGTTCATGATATTTTGTCATTGAATTTTTCGTTATGTAGAGTGCGTCCCAACTACCCAGTTTTGTTGTGTTTTGGTTTGGTACGTAAGGCGCACCTAAAATATTTATTACACATTTACCAACTCCGAATTGCATATTTTGCTACTCGGCATGCGTTCAGCAAGAGCGGGCAGTATAACATGTAGCAATATTGCTGGGATGTCTATCGATAATTTTGTATGGCACTAAAGAGCTTAATTCCTTTTTGGAGGCGTTCCGGCGCCGCAAAGAATTCGTCACAGGTTTGCTTGAATAAGGCAAAGGTTTCATAGTACTTGCTATACAGGTTCTCTTTCTTGAAGAACCGTCAATAGCGTTCGATTAGATTCAGGTTAGGCACATATGGGGGTAGGAAAATCAGTTCAATTTTTGAATCCAGCAAATATTCGCTGACGAGCTGCGAGCGGTAGTAGCGGGCATTATTGCTGATAATGTGGATACGGTTGGCACGGGGATGCTGTTGCTCGATCTGCTTCAACAGTTCTACTGAGGATTGCGCATTGATGGTATCGTCATAAAGGAACGCGCACGGAATAAGATCATCAGGAGACATCCAGCTTCCCCTTTGGAAAAGTAGGCAGAGGGTTTTAAAAATCAACGTTGATCAATTTGTCTCGTGCATGTTCCTTACTGAAAATGTTGATCTAATGCCCATTGCACATGCTCTCTAACTATTTCAGAGTGATAATTGAGCTTTGATTTTAATGCCTCGATAACACGTGGTGATGTAGGGCTATTACCCAAGGCTACGGCAATATTTCTTAGCCAACGATTATGGCCAATGCGGCGTATCGCCGAGCCTTCCGTTTTCACTAAAAACATTTCTTCCGTCCAGGCGAATACATCAAGTAATTGTTGGGTATTGAGCTGATGCCGAGGATTAAAGTCTGTTTCGCCTGTCATTCTGGCGAACCGATTCCATGGGCAAATAATCTGGCAGTCATCGCAACCATAGATACGATTGCCAATCAGCGGTCTTAACTCTTCTGGAATTGAACCATGCAGTTCGATCGTTATATAAGAAACACAGCGCCGTGCATCAACCTGATAGGGTGCAACAATCGCTTGTGTTGGACAAATAGCCAGACAGGCAGTGCATGCGCCGCAATGTGGGGTGGCTGGATTGTCTATTGGTAACGGTAAATTAGTATAGATTTCCCCCAGAAAGAACCACGATCCGGCTTTGCGGTTAATTAAATTGGAATGCTTGCCTATCCAGCCTAAACCCGCTTTTTCAGCCAGGGCTTTTTCCAAAACTGGCGCACTGTCAACAAAAGCACGCATCCCTAACTTGAATTCTTGTTGTTGCGGGAATGAAAGCACTTCGGCCTGTATTTTGTCAGCCAGTTTTTGCAGACGGGTACGCATCATTTTGTGATAATCGCGACCCAAGGCATAGCGAGAAATATAAGCTGAAGCAGGATCGTCCAGTGACTGGTTCATAGCGGCAGTTGATTCCGGCAGGTAATCCATCCTTACAGAAATAACCCTGACAGTGCCTTCATGTAATAAAGCGGGGCGGCTGCGCTTAACGCCATGACGCTGCATATATTCCATTTCGCCATGAAAATTTTTTGCCAGCCAATTTTTCAGATGAGTTTCCGCCTCCGATAAATCAGTGTCGGTGATACCCAACTGCTGAAAGCCCAGTTCCCGCCCCCACCGCCTGATTTGCAAAGCAAGGCCTGCCATTTCCAGATTGCTAATCTCGTTCATGGCGTAGGCGCGCTTCGAGTTAAATACTGTATTGGTAAGGTGGACAAAGCGGTGGCCTATTCAACTATTTAAACACTGCTTCTTGCCCTCGGTTTATTAGCTTGGTTAGCCGAGGGCTTGCGGGCTTGATTTGAATGTCTTCTGGGCCGTGGTGCGCGTGGAGGCTCGGTCGGTACTGGCGGCGCAACTTCAGATGCTTCAAATCCGGCAATCTGTTCGCACTTAATGGGTGAACCAATGAGTTTTTCAATCAAACGCAAAGCACTGTATTCATCATGAGATACCAAGGATACAGCTTGCCCTTCCTCCCCTGCCCTACCAGTACGACCAATTCTATGCACATAATCGGCAGGTGCTCTAGGCAGCTCATAATTAACCACATGGGGGAGCAAGGCAATATCGATGCCTCGCGCCGCTACATCGGTAGCCACCAGCACTCTGATCTCGCCCGACTTGAACCCTGCCAATGCGCTGGTTCTTGCTCCCTGGCTTTTATTGCCATGAATAGCGGCAGCTTTTATATCATCCTTGTTGAGTTTTTCAGTGAGACGATTTGCACCATGCTTGGTACTGGTAAACACCAGCACCTGTTGCCAGGTGTTGGTTTTTATCAAATGGCAAAGCAGTTCAGCTTTACTGGTTTTGTTACAGAGAAAGGCTATTTGTTCAACGGTTTCTGCGGCAGTGTTGCGAGCCGCCACCTCGATTTTTATCGGATTAACCAGCAAACCTGTAGTGAGTTTGCGCACATCATCGGAAAAAGTCGCTGAAAACAACAGGTTTTGACGTTTTTTTGGCAGCAGGGCAATAATTTTACGAATATCGCGAATAAAACCCATGTCCAGCATCCGATCCGCTTCGTCCAGTACCAGTATTTCTACTTTATCCAACTTGACTGCATTTTGATTAACTAAATCCAGCAATCGGCCTGGAGTCGCCACCAACACATCAACGCCGCCTCTTAATCGCATCATCTGCGGGTTGATTTTTACCCCGCCAAACACGACTTCGGTTTTTAGGCGAGGATGCAAATGCGTTCCATATTTGCTTACAGACTCACCGACTTGAGCCGCAAGCTCGCGAGTTGGCGTTAATATCAATACTCTGACCGGGCGGTTCGCTCCGTATGAAGTTTGTGATAAACGATGCAGAATGGGCAAGGCAAAACCAGCCGTTTTACCGGTACCCGTTTGAGCAGTCGCAAGCAAATCATGACCTTTTAAAACAGCAGGAATGGCCTCTAATTGAATAGGAGATGGTTTGGAATAACCGGCATCAGCAATCGCACGCAAGAGTGGATCTGATAAACCGAGTCTGGAAAATGGCATGTGTTGGGTCTCAATTGAAAGGCTGCTATTAATTTATATCTTGCAGCGTTGAATAAAAAATGAATTTATTGCATAGAACGCGACTAGATAAATGCAAGCAACCATGGAATGCAAATGTATCTAAAAGTAATTGACGTTCATTGATAGTGACGGGGTTTAGGACATATCGCTAGGCTGGTTCGCGAATAATATCTGTGTTGAAATGCGTGGCGCCCCGAGGCGGATTTGAACCACCGGCCTGTCCCTTAGGAGGGGACCGCTCTATCCAGCTGAGCTATCGGGGCAATGGTGCAATTCTACCATAAAGCGTGATAGGTAATGCTTACGTTTTGTTATTTGTTTATCTATCTATCCATTCATAGAGCTCTGTCAATGCTGGATCACATTTACAGCAACTTGTCCCGCAAGAAGACTCCAGCGGTAATTTGCGGACATTGCCTTTGCTTATCCATTTGCCCAGCATACCGCGCAGGGCATCCGCATCCATATTAAAATGATTAACCAAATCAGCTAAAGCAACTCGATGTTGTTGTTTTAAATAACTACGTAAATCAGATAAAATCACTTAAAGACTCCTGACTGTGTTTATCGCCTGTGTTTTTTCCGGTAAACCACAACCCAATCAACACCAGTAAAAAAACTATCATTAATCCGCTTATCCAAACCAGAGAATATTGAGGATGCTGACTATAAGTCATTGCTTGATAAAAAATGGTTGCCGTCATATAGGCAATACCCGTAGTCCAGAACACCACAAACAGAGTCCAGCCTATATTGGTTTCCTTATAAATAGCGGCGGTTGCTGCGACACAGGGCGCGTATAATAATATAAACAACAGATAAGCAAATGCGCCTGCTTTACCGTCAAAACTATGCTGCATAGCTGCAAAAGTATCGGTTTTAACATCCTGCTCACTGGCCGCAGATGCTATATCATCAACTGTACCGATATTTAGCCCTAGCGGGTCCAAAAGATTATCTACGATAGCGCTTAAGTTTTCAGGCACAGTTGCGCACGCAGCTAGTAACGCATATTTAAGGTTAAAGGGTGCTTTATCGGACGACATTGCATCGGTTACTGTAAACTGGCTATATAAGGCATCGAGAGTACCAACAACGGCTTCTTTAGCTAATACACCTGTGAAAATACCTACTGTTGCTGGCCAGTTGCCTTTTTCAATACCCATGGGTTTAAACGCAGGTGTTAAACCTCGCCCGATTTCACTTAATACCGATTTATTACTGTTTTCCTGACCAAAACTGCCATCTGTACCCAATGCATTGAGAAAGTTTAATACCAATACCATAGGTACAATGACTTTGCCCGCATTGAACAGAAATGACTTAAGTCGATCCCAGGTTCGAATAAAAACCCCACGCAATGTCGGCAAATGGTAGGCGGGTAATTCCATAATAAAAGGAGCTGACTCACCTTTAAATAAGGTGTGACGCATAATCAGCCCCGTTAGCACTGCAACGGCAATGCCCAATAAATATAAGCCAAAAACCAGGTTCTGACCGCCGACAGGGAAAAATGCAGCCGCAAATAATGCATATACAGGTAATCTAGCTCCACAAGACATAAATGGATTCATCAGGTTGGTAAGAATCCTGTCTCGTTGATTTTCAAGGGTACGAGTTGCCATGATGGCTGGCACATTGCAGCCAAAACCGACTATCATCGGTACAAAAGACTTTCCTGGTAAACCAATCATGCGCATGAACCTATCCATGACAAAAGCCGCTCTGGCCATGTATCCTGAATCTTCCAAAGCTGACAAAAACATAAATAAAAAGCCGATTATGGGTATAAAGGTAGCGACAACTTGAATACCACCTCCGGCACCCTTGGTAAACAGGACAATCAACCATTGCGGTATATTTATCTCTGTGAGCACTTGGCTTAAACCATCAACCAATAGCGCACCTACCGATTGATCAAAGAAATCAACAAAAGCACTGCCGATATTTATGGTAAACATGAACATCGTATACATAACCAGTAGAAATACTGGAATGCCTAAAAAACGGTTTAAAACGATATGGTCGATTTTCTCAGTGGTGTGTCGACTCACTTCATTGAGCTTGCAAACAGCACCTTGGATTAATTGATTGACAAATCCATATCGGGCATCCGCTGCAAGAATATCTATTTCATCATCGGTTTCAACTTCTACCCTGCTTTGTAGTTTGGCAACTATTGACATTAGTGCTTTCCCTGCAAACTGTTTGGCTAGGGTATCGTCTTCTAGTAATCTAAGGGCCAGCCAGCGCAAATCACAGTGGCGCTGATTAGCAATTTCAACCAACTCGGGTGAAATATCCTCGATGGCTTGTTCTAGCGCATCTATATAATTTATTTTTACCGATGGAACTGGCTTGGTGATGGCTGCACTGTTAATTTGGGCTTTTAATGTATTGATACCTTCCCTTGTGGATGCAGTAATAGGTATAACAGGACAACCTAACTGCCCCGCTAAAAAATCACAATCAATCTTAATACCGCGCTGTTTGACCGCATCCATCATATTTAGCACCAATATCATTGGCACACGCATTTCGATAAGTTGCGACGTTAAATACAGATTTCGCTCAATGTTAGACGCATCAACAATATTGATGATCAAATCGGCATCCCTTGATGCAACATAATCCCTGGCAACTTTCTCATCCAATGAGACCTGGTCATCTGCTGCTTCTAAAGAATAAGTACCTGGCAAATCAACTAATTCGATTAATTTATTAGCATAGGAATATTCACCGGTCTTTTTTTCAATTGTTACGCCCGGCCAGTTGCCAACATGCTGTTTGGAGCCAGTGAGTACATTAAAAAGTGTTGTTTTACCACAATTTGGATTGCCAACAACGCCAACCGTAAAATCAGTTTTCATGACAGTTTCTCTATCAACAATATTGCCGCTTCATCTTTACGCAGGGTTAACGAAAATCCACGTAATTTAATTTCGACTGGATCACCCATAGGCGCAAACCGCGTAACACTGAACTCAGTACCTGGAGTCAAGCCCATGGCCAGTAAGCGTTTTCGATAAGCCTTACCTGATTTCTTAAATCCGACTATCTTTCCCAAATCACCAATGTTAAGATTTTTTAAGCTCATCGCCATGAATTCAGCCTTGGAAATAAAGTATATCTGGAAGACCCAAAAGACCCGTGAGCAATTAATAATAATTCTCATTAAGAACGACTATATCATATAATTAAACACATATAAAACAAGTCATATTTAAAATTGTAAAAAGATAAGTTGCCGTAAAATTGACATCTTAATTAGTGATGATTAATGAACAAACGCAAGCGTAAAATAGAGTAGTTAATATTAAGACTACAAAGGAATCTATGAGTAGAGCAGTCTATAAACTAGACAAGCTAAATCACATTTCAGTGTTATGATGTGAGATAGCAAGCGACAGAAATAACCGCAAAATTCAACCGCGAGTGCTTGCTTTATTTGATGAGAGAGATAAAACTTAAGATAATTTGAGGAACGACATTCAATATTAAAAAAATCAACGCAAAACTAAAGATAACAGAAGGTAATAGAGACCCTATTTTCTACTGACAAAAAGTTGCGTTGATCAACCATTATTCTATTATTTCACATTTATCGCGAGCCGCATCAACTCGATCACGCAACTCCTTGCCCGGCTTAAAATGTGGAACATGCTTTTCAGCCAATGCTACAGATTCACCAGTCTTTGGATTTCGCCCAACACGCGGAGGGCGCTTGTGCAAAGAAAAACTGCCAAAACCTCTAATCTCAATTCTTTTGCCCGAAGATAATGCCTGATTCATTTTTTCAATGATACATTTTACCGCCAGCTCTACATCTTTCAATGCCAGGTGCGGTTGCTTTTTAGCAAGCGCTTCAATTAACTCTGATTTTGTCACATTCTATCCTGTGAAAAAGAAAAAATCCGAGGGTATGTTTTGAAACATACCCTCCTCATGGTCTTTATTTTTCCATTTGCTTAAAGATGTCAGCAAAAGTAGGCGTGCCTACCGATTGTTGAGAATGATCTTTAATAGAATGAGTTTCTTCGTCTTGTTCTTTCGCTTTAATTGACAGGGAAATTGACTTGCTTTTCTTATCAACACCGATAAACTTGGCTTCAAGTTTATCGCCTTCTTTCAACAAGGTGCGAGCATCCTCAACGCGATCACGCTGAATCTCGGATGCGCGTAAATAACCTTCAACATTGTCAGCTAAAGTAACAACAGCCCCTTTAGCATCAACTTCCTTAATAGTTCCTTTTACCAAGCTACCCTTTTCGTGAGTAGCCAAAAAGTTTTGGAATGGATCCTGTTCAAGTTGTTTAATGCCTAATGAAATCCGTTCACGTTCAGAATCGACCGCTAAAATAACAGTTTCCAGCTCATCACCTTTCTTGAACTCGCGAACTGATGTTTCACCATCGTCCGCCCAGGAAATATCAGACATGTGAACCAGCCCATCAATTCCGCCGTCGAGACCAATGAAGATACCAAAATCAGTTATTGATTTAATTTTTCCAGAGATTTTATCGCCTTTGTTATGCGTTGCTGCAAATTCATCCCATGGGTTGGTTTTACACTGTTTCATGCCTAAAGAAATACGACGACGTTCTTCGTCGATTTCCAAAACCATAACTTCAACTTCATCCCCTAATTGGACGAGTTTAGATGGATTCACGTTTTTGTTTGTCCAGTCCATTTCAGAAACGTGAACTAAGCCTTCAACGCCTTCTTCAATTTCAACAAAGCATCCGTAATCAGTCAGGTTGTTGACTTTACCAAATACGCGTGTTCCCGCGGGGTAACGACGTGCAATATTTTGCCATGGGTCTTCACCCATTTGTTTCATACCTAATGAAACGCGATTTTTGTCTTTGTCGTATTTCAGGACTTTAACTTTAATTTCTTGACCAATTTCAACACACTCAGACGGGTGACGGACGCGACGCCATGCCATGTCGGTAATATGTAACAGACCGTCAATACCACCCAAATCAATGAATGCACCGTAATCAGTCAGATTTTTAACAACACCGGTAACAATTGCACCTTCTTCCAGCGTTTTCAGTAATTCTTCTCTTTCCGCACTGTATTCTTTTTCCACCACCGCACGACGGGACAGAACAACGTTATTACGTTTCTGGTCAATTTTGATAACTTTGAATTCCAGATCACGATTTTCCAGGAAAGTCGTATCTCTGATTGGACGAACATCAACCAATGAGCCAGGCAAGAAGGCGCGCAACGCACCAACTGACACAGTGAAGCCGCCGCGAACTTTACCGGTAATACGACCGATAATGGTTGCTTCTTTTTCAAAAGCGGTTTCAAGTTCGGACCAGGCTTTGTTTTTCTTCGCTTTATCTCGGGAAAGAAGAGTAGCACCTAAACCGTCTTCAAATAAATCAAGGGCAACTTCAACTTCATCGCCAATTGTAACTTCTAATTCGCCATCATTGTTTAGAAACTGCCATTTGGGAATGACGCCTTCTGATTTAGAATGTGTACTGACGATGATCATATCATTTTCGATATCAATCACTGTACCCATTAACATGGCACCAGGACTCATTTTGGTCTTGGTTAAACTTTCTTCGAGTAATGCAGCAAAGCTTTCGCTCATTTTATTATTTCCCAAGCTTGTCGAAATTCGAACAAACCTTTTCTTTATCAAAGTTAAAAAAAACCACACTTAACAACAATGCGGCCATGCAAAAACCCTTAATGGATTAAATTCAGAATTTCTTCAACTACGGCATCTATAGTCATGTCAGAAGAATCAATATACAACGCAGCACTCGCCATGGCTAATGGAGCAGTTTCACGTTCCATATCGCGGCGATCGCGCGCTTGTATTTCATTTATTATTGTCTCTAGATTAGCATTAATTTCTTTTTCTATCAACTGTTTATATCGTCTTTCAGCTCTTTTTGCGGCGCTAGCTGTTAAAAACACTTTATTTTCGGCATCTGGAAAAACAACTGTACCCATATCACGACCATCTGCAACTAGCCCAGGAGGTTGTCTGAAATTTTGCTGCTTCTGCAATAACACATGCCTTACTTCAGGCAGTGCGGCAATCAGTGAGGCGATATTGCCGGTACTTTCAAGTCCTAAACGGTTAGTAATATCCTTGCCGTTGAGCTTAACAATCAGTTCATCACCACACTCAAACTCTAACGCCATAACTTGCGCAACCTTAACAATCTCACAGACATTTGCCAAATCAACTGATTTATTTTGCAGCGCGATGGCCAATGATCGGTAAATTGAGCCACTGTCCAGATAATTCCAGCCCAGTTTTTTCGCCACCAAGCGACTGACTGTACCTTTGCCAGCTCCACTAGGACCGTCAATCGTTAAAACGGGAATGTGCATCAGGACGCCTCGCAGACTAAAGCCAACCCCAGACGTTTCACCAAATCTTTAAACTCCGGAAAGGAGGTGTTCACATTAGCGCAATCCAGAACAGTAATCGGTGCATTGGCACGCAATCCAGCAATCGAAAAGGACATGGCAATGCGATGATCACCATGTGATGTCACTACGCCACCGCCGATGGAACCACCTTGAATGATCATACCATCTTCAGTCGGCCTTGCGTCCACACCCAATATTTGCAATCCGTCCGCCATTACCTGAATCCGGTCTGATTCCTTAACTCTAAGCTCTTCCGCACCGCTTAATCGGGTTTGTCCTGTTGCACATGCCGCGGCAACAAATAATACCGGGAATTCATCAATAGCCAATGGCACTAATTCTTCAGGAATATCTATACCTTTCAGGGGACTGTATACAACATGCAGATCAGCAACGGGCTCACCACCAACGATACGCTCATTAAGCAAGTCAATGTTCGCACCCATCAATCTGAGAATATCAATAACACCCGTACGGGTTGGATTAATGCCTACATGTTTTAACAATAAATCAGAACCTGGCGCAATTGATGCCCCGACTAAAAAGAATGCCGCCGAGGAAATGTCACTGGGAACATCAATATCCGTCGCCGTTAAATTCCCATTAGCAGTAATAGTAACTTTGCTACCCTGCTTCTTGACCGGATAGGAAAATCCAGACAGCATTCGTTCGGTGTGATCGCGTGTTGGTGCTGGCTCGGTGACACTGGTTTCACCCTCTGCATACATGCCTGCTAGCAATAAACAGGATTTTACTTGCGCGCTTGCCATTGGCATAACGTAATCTATGCCCTTCAATTGCCCAGCCTTGCCGGTAATATATAGCGGTGCCGTCCCTTTTTCAGTGGTTTTTATATCGGCCCCCATCGCCGCTAATGGCTCAGTAACCCGTTTCATCGGCCTGCCGGATAAGGACTTATCACCCGTCAAGACTGAATTGAACGGCTGCCCCGCCAATAATCCGCTCAACAAACGCATGGATGTACCTGAGTTGCCAAGATACAACTCGTTTTTAGGTGCTTTTAAACCATGTTTGCCAACACCATGAATAGTTAGGGAGCCATTAACCGGGCCTTCAATTTCAACGCCCATGTCACGAAATGCTTGTAATGTTGCCAAAGCATCTTCTGCCTCAAGAAATCCCTTGACGTGCGTAATACCTTCAGCCAACGAACCCAGCATTATGGAACGATGCGACATGGATTTATCGCCTGGCACTCGCGCCTCACCTTCTAACATACCACCTGGTTGTACTTGAAATGTGATTGATTTTGACATATTACCTTCGAACTGATTAAGAAAGCGCTGCCGTGCGGTGTTGGCATACGCAAAGATTGCAAAAAGCTGCTGGCCATCCTCATTTTCCAGCAAACGCTGTATTTTATCCAGTTGCTTCCTTGTTTGTTGAATTAATGGGATTATTTCATTTTTATTGGCTGAACAGATATCCCGCCACATGGTCGGATCACTGGAAGCAATCCGGGTAAAATCTCTAAAACCGCCCGCAGCATATTTAAAAATTTCACTTTGTTCGTCTTGATGACCCAACATATCCACTAAAGCAAAGGCAAGAATATGGGGCAAATGGCTGGTAGCCGCCAATACCGCATCATGACGTTTTACATCCATAACCGATACCACAGACCCGCACCGCTCCCAGAAACTTTGTAATTTATGCAAGGCCTGGGTCCGGGTATGGCTAAGGGGGGTGATAATCAGGCGTTTATTCAGAAATAAATCATTCACAGAGGCTTCTACACCACTCTGTTCCGCCCCCGCTATTGGATGAGCTGGGACAAGATTATCAGGCACAAAACCAAAAACCCGCTGCGCGGCTGAGACAACACTACCCTTGGTACTGCCTACATCCGTATAGATCGTGTGTTCTGACCAATACGGCTTAAGCAAGGCAAAAATACTTTCGATTGATGCAACTGGTGTAGCAATGACAACACAATCAGCCCCTTGGACGGCTTCCGCTATCTGCAAATAATATTTATCAATTACACCTAGCTGTTTTGCAGCCTCCAGGTTTTGCTGATCCTGCTGACGACCATAGCCAACAATGCTTTTACTTAATCTATTTTGCCTGGCGGTTCGTGCTATTGACCCCCCGATTAAGCCAACACCGATAACACAAAGCCGATCAAACATTAGCCAATGTATCGGTTAACGCCTGGAGAAATATTTGATTTTCTGCCGCCGTGCCTATACTAATGCGGATATGATTGGGCAATTCATATACGCCTACTGGCCTGACAATTACGCCTTTGCGCAACAAGGCTTCATATACAGGCTGCCCCGATTGCTTTAAATCCAGCAAAACAAAATTTCCTGCCGAGGGAATCCATTCCAGGCCCAATTTTATAAAGCCATCGGTCAATTGTTGCATCCCTTGTGTATTCACAGCAATGGTCTGTTGCAAATGCTCGTCATCGGCTAAAGCAGCTTCTGCCGCTACTAAAGCCAGCGAATTATTATTAAAAGGCTGCCGCACCCTGTTAAGAATATCGGCAAGCTCTGGACTGGATAAGCCATAACCAATACGCAAGCCGGCCAATCCATAAGCCTTAGAAAAAGTTCGTGTAATCAATAAATTAGGGAAATTTTTTAACCAACCGATAGAATTGATCGATCCAGCATCACTAACAAATTCAAAATAGGCTTCATCAAGCACGCACACGCAAGTATCTGGTAATGCACGAAAGAAACGTTCCAGACTCACTTGACTTAGCAACGTCCCTGTTGGATTGTTGGGATTAGCTATAAACACCATCCGGGTTTTTTCGGTTACAGCTTGCAGCATAGCATCCAAGTCGTGACCATAGTTCAGTGCCGGCGTAACTACAGCAGTAGCGCCAATGGCCTGGGTTACGATAGGGTACACCGCAAAAGCATGCTGTGAAAAAACTACTTCATGCTCCGGAGTTAAAAACGCTCTCGCTACCAATTCCAGAATTTCATTAGAGCCATTTCCCAATGTTATTTGACTCACATCGACAGCATATTTCCCGGCTAATGCTTTTTTTAAAGTAAAGCCGCTGCCATCGGGATATAGGGCCAAAGCGGGCAAAGCTGCCTGAATAGCTGCCAAGGCTTTTTTTCCAGGCCCTAGAGGATTCTCATTAGAAGCCAACTTGATAATCTGGGTAAGCCCCAGTTCGCGTTCAAGCTCTTCAATCGGCTTGCCCGCCTTATAAGGAATAAGCTGCTGCACACCCGCTAAAGCAAGATTGTAAATTTTATCTGTGTTGTTCATATCTTATATTCAGAGGAATTTAATAGTAATGCAGCAAGAATTAATAGTTCGATAAAACAATCTAGAGCACTGCTTTAGGATAAGAGCCCAATAATTTGAACATCTTAACGTTATCTTTCACCGTATCTAGCGCCTTGGCAACAACTATATCTTCACTATGACCTTCAATATCAATAAAAAAAACATAATCCCATAAACCCTGACGTGAAGGTCTGGACTCAATATGTACTAAACCTATGCCAAATTTCGCGAAAGGCTCAAGGATTTTATGCAATGCTCCAGGTTGGTTACCTGTAGAAACAACCAGTGAGGTTTTATCACTGCCCGTGGGTGAAGGTGATTGTTGGCCAATTATGATAAAACGGGTAGTATTATTGGGCTCATCCTCAATATTTTTTTTAATAATTTTTAGACTATAAACTTCAGCCGCGACAATACCGGCAATCGCTGCGGTTTGTTTATTGAGCGACGCCAATCGCGCTGCCTCGGCATTGCTATTGACCGCACTAAGCCGTGCATGAGGCATATTCTTATCCAGCCACTGTCGGCACTGAGCCAGTGATTGCTGATGAGAAAAAACCTCGGTAATTTCAGCCAGACTTGTTACATGCCCCATCAGATTATGATGCACTCTGATTTCAACTTCCCCGCATATTTTTAGTGGTGAAGTCAAAAACCTGTCCAATGTATAACTGATGACACCCTCTGTAGAATTTTCAACCGGAACCACACCAAACTGGCAACTACCACATTCAACTGAGCTAAATATCTCGTTTATTGTTGTAGTGGGGATCGTTTTAACCGCATGACCAAAATGCTTGTATGCAGCTTGCTGAGTAAAAGTGCCTTCTGGCCCCAAGAAAGCAATATCCATTGGCTTTTCAAGAGCTAAACAGGCGGACATTAATTCTCTAAAGAAACGCACAGCAGTATGATCAGACAACGGCCCCTGATTTAAGTCCATAATTCGTCTTAAAACTAATGACTCTCGATCCGGGCGATAAAAAGTTCCTTGCTCACCCTGGGCAATTTTGGTTTTGGCTACCTCTACCGCACAAGACGCACGCTGATTAATCAATTGCAAAATCTGCTCATCGATTGCATCAATTTTATCTCTTAATTCAGAAAGGGGAGTGACTGATGACATTGCTGCTGTTCTGTTTTTATATGTTTTGTTTAATGGGTGCGTTCAAACTCAGTCATAAAATCAATCAATGCTAGCACACCAGCTTCTGGCATGGCATTGTAAATACTTGCCCTCATACCACCCACTGAACGGTGCCCCTTTAATTCAAATAATCCGTTCGCTTCCGCTGCAACAAGAAAAGGTTTATCCAAACTTGCATCCGCCAGAATAAATGGTACATTCATGCGTGAGCGGAACGGTAAGGCTACAGGGTTAGAATATAAGGCTGATTGATCAATGGCTTGATACAATTTTGCCGCTTTGGCAATATTGCGTTCCTCAATAGCATCAACACCGCCTTGACCTTTTAACCACTTGAGTACCAGGCCAACCAGATACCAATTATAGGTAGCAGGCGTATTTAACATGGATTGGTTTTTTGCTTGCTCGGCATAGTTAAATACTGGAGGTGTTGCTTTACCGGCATGTCCGATTAAATCATCCCTGATAATCACCAAAGTAACACCTGCGGGCCCCATATTTTTTTGAGTTCCCGCATAAATCAAACCATACTGACTGACATCAATCTTGCGCGATAAAATATTGGATGACATATCCGATACCAGCGTCAAACCTTTAGAATCGGGCAGTACAGAGAACTCCACGCCATGAATGGTTTCGTTGGAGGTATAGTGCAAATAAGCCGCTTGCTCATCCAGCACCCAAGTTGATGCATCTGGAATGCTGGTAAACTTGGTATCTTCTGAAGTCGCACTTACCAATACATCACAATAACTTTGGGCGTCTTTAATGGCCTTTTCAGACCATGCGCCTGTTTTAATGTAACAAGCTTTGGTTTTACCATTCAAAATATTTTGTGGTATTAATGAAAACTGCGCCGACGCGCCACCTTGCAAAAACAACACCTTATAATTATCAGGAACAGCCATCAAGCTTCTCAAATCACTTTCCAGCTCTTCGGCGATAATAGAAAAATGCTTGCCTCTATGGCTCATTTCCATAACCGACATGCCGCTATCGCGCCACTCCAGCATTTCTTGTTGCGCTTGCTGCAATACCGACTTGGGGAATGCAGACGGGCCCGCACTAAAATTGAATACTCTCGACATTATGTACCCTTGGTTAAATTTTAAAATAGTAATACTTTAGTTGTGCAAGGTGGGCATCGTTTTTTTTGCTCACCAATTATGGCTGAAATAATCGATAAAAAAGTGGACAGTAAAACACTGCCCACCCTATATTTGTACTTGCGAAGCTGAATCTTGGCAACGAGGGGAACTTATTCTTCGCCTTCTTCCATTTCATTATCTGCACTATTGTTTAAATCTGCATCAGCTTCTAATATCCTATCGGCATCATCTTCGCCTTCATCATCATCTTCGTCAACCAACCCTTCGATACGATCAACGCCGATTACTTTTTCTTTTTTATCTAAACGAATAATCGTTACACCCTGAGTATTTCTTCCGACTACCGAGATGCCGTCAACGCGGGTACGCACCAATGTGCCGCCATCGGTAATCAACATGATTTCATCATTATCATTAACCAATACAGCGCCCACTACAGCGCCATTGCGTTCCGACGTTTGTATCGCAATCAAGCCTTGTCCACCGCGTTTGTGACAGGTAAACTCTTCAAGCCGGGTGCGCTTGCCATAACCATTCTCGGTAATATTCAGCACGGTGCCTTCAGTTGCAATAATCAAGGAAATGATTTTTTGCCCTTCCTGCAAGCGCATACCGCGCACACCAGACGCTGTTCTTCCCATGGAGCGCACATCTGCTTCATTAAAGCAGACGGCTTTCCCGGTACTGCCAAACAATAAAACATTTTGCTGTCCGTCAGTTACGGCAACACCGACCAAGGTATCACCTTCCCTTAAATCGATGGCAATTTTACCGGTAGCACGTTGACGCTCGAACTCATTTAATGGAGTCTTTTTAACAGTCCCCGCAGAAGTCGCCATAAAAATGAATTTATTTTCGGTGAATTCACGGATTGGCAATAAGGCATTAATCTTTTCACCCTGCTCTAGCGGCAATAAATTAACGAAAGGCTTGCCTCTCGCTGCGCGACTTGCAACAGGTAACTGATACACCTTCAGCCAATAAACTTTACCCAATGAAGAGAAACATAAAATAGTATCGTGAGTATTGGCAACGATCAACTTATCAACATAATCCAGCTCTTTAGTGGCCGTCGCTGATTTGCCGCGCCCCCCGCGACGCTGCGCCTTGTAATCACTCAAGGGTTGAGACTTGACATAACCTTCATGAGACATGGTAACCACCATATCCTCTTCGGTAATCAAGTCCTGCTCTGATAAATCCAACTGATTTTGTATAATTTCTGTACGGCGTGGATCAGAATACTGCTCTTTGATAGCAACCAATTCTTCCCTGATCACTTCCATCAAGCGGCTCTCACTACCCAGAATAGCCAGATACTCATCAATTTGTTCCAGCAATTGTTTATATTCATTGACGATTTTATCTTGCTCTAAACCCGTTAAGCGATGCAGACGCAAGTCAAGAATAGCCTGAGCCTGAGTTTCAGAAAGACGATAAATGCCATCAAAAATACCAAATTCAGCTGGCAAATCTTCCGGTCTTGAGCGGGCTGCATCAGCGCGCTCAAGAAGAGCAGAAACCAGCCCGGCATCCCACGTTCTTGCCAATAAACCTTCTTTAGCTTCTGCGGGATTACTCGCTGCTTTAATCAGCGCAATCATCTCATCGATGTTAGCCAAAGCAACCGCAAGGCCTTCTAAAATATGAGCTCTTTCGCGGGCACGGCGCAGATTATAGATTGTTCTGCGAGTAACAATTTCCCGCCTGTGATCAATAAATGCGCTGAGAATTTCTCTCAGATTCATACAATGCGGGCGTCCATCCAGTAAAGCGACCATGTTAATGCCGAAAACTGTCTGAAATTGTGTCTGTTTGTAAAGGTTGTTTAACACAACCTCCGGCACTTCACCACGACGTAATTCGATGACCATGCGCATACCGTCCTTATCGGACTCATCACGCAAACCGGAAATACCTTCGAGTTTGCCTTCTTTAACCAGTTCGGCAATTTTCTCTAGCAACCGTGCTTTGTTGACCTGATAGGGTAATTCTGTGGTGATAATCGCTTGCCGGCTGCTGTCACCTATATCCTCAAAATGACAACGTGCGCGTAGATAAATCTTGCCTCGCCCGGTTGTATAAGCATTATAAATACCCGCCGCCCCATTGATAGAGGCGGCAGTGGGAAAATCAGGTCCAGGGACAAATGCCATTAAGCCATGAACAGTAATATCAGGGTCATCAATCATTGCCAGACAAGCACTGACAACTTCAGCCAAATTATGTGGCGGTATATTGGTCGCCATACCGACTGCAATACCCGATGACCCATTAACCAATAAGTTCGGTACCCGGGTGGGCAATACCTCGGGCTGTATCTCTGATTCATCGTAGTTAGGGATAAAATCAACCGTTTCTTTATCAAGGTCCGCCAGCAGTTCATGGGCGATTTTTGCCATGCGTACTTCGGTATAACGCATAGCCGCAGGTGGATCGCCATCAACCGAGCCGAAGTTACCCTGTCCGTCAATCAACATATAGCGCATGGAAAAAGGTTGCGCCATACGAACCATCGTGTCATAAACCGCGGTATCGCCATGCGGATGATATTTACCGATGACATCACCGACAATACGCGCTGATTTTTTGTAGGGCTTGTTCCAGTCATTACCTAACTCACTCATCGCATATAACACGCGGCGATGCACTGGCTTAAGGCCGTCTCTGACATCTGGAAGGGCTCGGCCAACGATAACGCTCATGGCGTAATCGAGATAGGACTGTTTCATCTCGTCTTCGAGATTGACTGGAATAATTTCTTTGGCGAAGTTTGACATTGATCCCTATATATACAATGTACCGATATCAACGCATCGGCATGGTTTCTTGACTAAATACAACCGCACTGTTTCTCGTTCCTTGCGTTAAGTGCGACCACATGACTTTAAATAACCTGAAGATTATAACAAATTGTCGATAGTGAGTCGAAGGTGTTGACGCTTTAAAGTTAAGCAAAGATTTCAGTCAGGAAATTTTCCATTAGCAACCATGAGCGCCTGTCTGCATCAGGCTGATATACCGTACCAAAATCCGGATTATTGGCGACCGGGTTGGTAAAAGCGTGCATGGTATTACCAAAAGTATGTAGCTGCCAGTCCGCCCCCGCATTCGTCATCTCCTGTTCAAAGGCAAGCACTTGCCCAGCAGGAACCAGAGGATCATCATGGCCATGCAAGGCTAAAATCTTCGCCTTAATAGCGTTGCCCTGAGTATTGCCAGGCGCATCTAGCAAGCCATGAAAGCTAACCACACCTTGCAAATCCGCACCTGTTCTGGCTAAATCAAGTGAGCACAAACCACCAAAACAAAAACCAATCGCAGCAATTTTACCGTCATCAACCCAGGGCATTAATTTCAGTGCATATAGTGCCGCTTTCATACGCTTCTGCAACATTTCCCGGCTATCCATGAAAGGTTGCATGAGTTTTGCATTTTCTTCAGCACTTGAGCCCAATACGCCTTTGCCATACATATCAACAGCAAAACCGACATAACCTAATGCCGCGAGCTTTTTTGCTTTTTCCGCAACAAAGTCATCTCTGCCAACCCAGGTATGATTAATTAAAACAGCGGGCCTGCGACCTGATAATGAATCATCATAAGCAAAAAAAGCCTCCAGCATGACATCGTCATCCAGATATCCCACAGTGTTCGATATTATCGTCATGATGTCACCTTATTGGCTAACCTTGTCATTTATGCGCCCTGTTTTCTTCAGCATCGATAAAAAACCCACGGAGGCTTCTTCTGCCAAATCCAAAACCCGCTCAAAACCATATTTTCCACCATAGTAGGGATCTGGCACCTCGTGTGTATCCAGATGAGGTGCATAATCAAGCAAATAACTGATTTTGCCTTTATCTTCCTCAGGACAAGCATCCATCAGGACTGCATAATTATCATCATCCATTGCTAGCAAAAAATCAAAATCCTGAAAATCCCTCATAACGACTTTTCTGGCGCGTAAATGGGTTAGTTTTATATCCCTTACGAGTGCCGCGTTCTGCGCTCGTAAATCAGGGGCTTCCCCTACATGGTAAGCATGAGTGCCAGCCGAATCGATAACAAAATACTCTTCTAAATTTTGCTCTTTAAGGAGTTTTGCAAAAACGCCTTCAGCTGTGGGTGAACGGCAAATATTGCCCATACATACAAAGAGAACTTTAATTTTTTCCATATCCATTACCCGCTAGAA
>CAYVFT010000028.1:0-35991 GCA_964450225.1 uncultured Crenothrix sp.
GGCAAAACCGCAAGGAGTCCGCCAATATTTGCCAGCGGTTGTAACGGTCGAATAGGTAATACCAACGTTCGACGGTCAACGTCAGGTAGTAGGTGCCTTGGTTGAGTTCACTTGGGATCTGTCGGGAAGGCATAGGCGTTTGTCGCTGTGGAATTTAAGGTGATGTTACCATACTCAAGCCGGACGGGATATGTATCCCGTTCGTAACGTTTTGTACAGCCAAATGCAGTTCCCTGTACGAAACGTTAAGGCCGGGGTTTAAACCCAGGCCCGCTCAGGAATTTATTCACAAACGGCAACTTATCGGCAATCAGCATGACTTTTTCAACCAGCGAGCCGCCAATAAGATCCATGCCAAGCCCCGTTAAAGGAATGCCATACTCCCTCATGATAAGTCTTTTGGTCGCAATGATCAGGCTGAAAGAGATAAAGAAAAAACTCGTGTTTGAGCGTAGTTAATAGTTTTGCCATCTTATCTTGCCTCTTAACTGATGGTTTGGGTTAAGTGAGTTTTCGTTTAAAACTTTGCCGTCAGGCCCAAGCCGACGTTCATGTTCGTCGCGGCATTGAGATCGAAACTTTCCTTACGATTGGAATACTGAACGCCCGTATAAGCCTTTAGCCCTTCGTTGATTCGATAATTGAGAATGGCCTCGCCTTGATAGACATTCTCGTGAGCGCCGCCGTTGCGTTCATCTCCCGTAAGCTGACTCGTCCAGTTGTTCCGTTCATAGTGAAACGCGGTAGAAAAAGAAAGCCGCTCACTTAATTCCACGTCGAGATCGACCGAACCGTAATGGTTGATGTAGGAAACATCGTCCTCATAGCGGGGCTGATTGCGGCCATCGGCAAGGCCGCGTTCAAAGTGATAGGAAACGCCCAGCTTGACCGCCGGCACTATCGTCCATTCCAGATGCGGGCCAATCGTCCAGAAATCCAGGTTGCGTTCCGAGAAATCCTGATTGTAACGGCGCAGGCCATACCGGCCGAGCAAACTCATTTCAACGCCAGGCGTTATCTCCTGTGTTAAACGGGTCGACCAGATATGGCTGGTGACGTTTTCGCCGACAATCTGCAATGTACCCGTTTGCCGCTCCTCATTGTCGCCCAGGAATAAATCAGGCGAATAGTAGTAACGAAGCAGCAAGGAGGTTTCCGGGTTAAACGCTTGCTTGACATGGGCGCGCAAAGCGCCGTGGTTATAGCGGGAATTGTCGACATAGATGAAGCCGCTGCCTTGCAGATTCAGCGTCGTGATGCCATAGCGGTTGTCGAAGGATTTTGCCACTTCGGCTTGGGGATCAAACACAAAAGCACTGCCCTGACCAGTCAGCTTTGAATCGAGCGCGGGCTGGGTCGGATCGCCATCGCGGCTCAAACGCCGCGTGGCCGAAAAAATGCCCACGTCGTCGGTGTAGAATAGTGTGCCCTGGGTTGTCGCAGACCATTCCGCCCACCCCGTGGAGATGCCGACGGCGTTTAGGCAAAGCAGGAGGAGTGTGCGTTGTTGGGAAAATGACTTAATGCTCATGCCTCTCATGGAATTTTTCCGTTTCACGGATTCCAGACACCAGCCAGTCCGGGCTCAGCCCAATCGATCGAACAGTAAAACTGAGTGCGGCACGCCGAGCTCCTTCGCCAGGCCAAACATATATACCAAACCGATGGCGAGGTCGCCGAGGCCCAGCAATGCTGCAACCGCCCCGATGTCGCCGAACAATCCTGCGGGAATAAGCACCAGCGCCGCGACGTAACGTAGCAGGGACTCCCAATAGACCACTACCGCGCGCCGGCCCAAGTTGCGGGATGCATAGACCAACACCATGCTGGTATAGGCTAAAAAGCCGGCAATCAGCCAGCCCCAGACTGGCGAGCAGATGTTGAGGCCAATTCCCCGATAGAGCGGTGGGAACAGCAGAATAAAGGCCAGGCCAGCGTTGTAAACACCGGACCAGAAGACGAAGCGGTTCATAGAAAAAGGCATGGTGAATCTCCTCATGTAAATCGTAAGTGATTAGGTCCCGGTAACGTGGGGAATCTGCCCCGGCGCAGCCTTTGTACAACTGGGCGGTGAGTTGGGCATTCAGCCCCGTATTTGTTCTGATTCGATCACGTGCAGCCCCGTCGGAGCATCGAGACCGGCTTCGAGCAACGCCTCTGCCACCTGGAGGATCGATACCGCACGATAGCGCCGGGGCAACAGCGCAGACATGTGCTTGCCGAAAAACAGCCCGATGGCTTCAAGTGGCCGGCCGCTGGATCGCGGACCGCCGATCAACAGCGAGGGCCTTGCAATAGTCAGCGACGCAAACCCTAAAGCGGAAATATCCCGTTCGATCTCGCCTTTGGTCTTTAAATAAAACACCCAGGACGATGGGTCTGCGCACAGCGAAGAAACCAGAC
Organism: uncultured Crenothrix sp.; assembly: GCA_964450225.1. Lineage (GTDB taxonomy): Bacteria > Pseudomonadota > Gammaproteobacteria > Methylococcales > Methylomonadaceae > Methylobacter_C. The sequence goes on from CAYVFT010000028.1 coordinate 2,404, forward strand.
CGAACATCGGGGTTCCCGCACGATGAGCCAAACCAGCCGCCGCCACGGTGTAGTCGTGGTCCACGCGATAGAAACCTGACCTGGATTTCGCCTGCCGTAGTGTGGTCCCGAGCGCGCAAAGGGCAATGTCGGTCTTCCACCACTGTGCGCTTTCCGGCAATTGCTCGAAATCGACGATGGGATTGTCCAGCTTGTCATGAGGCGGTAGTGGTCGACGCGTAGGCGCGACAACACGGGAAATCCCGGGGTGTTGTAACGACAAACGGAGTATCTGTTGTCCGACTTGGCCCGTGGCGCCAAGGATTAGTAGAGTTTTCATAAGATGGGTAATAGGTCAGGGTTATTTAGGAGCCATCAAATTAAGACAGACTCTGTCGAATCAAAATACCTTCATGATTCCACTCATTACCTGGTAATCGAAGGGCTGAGGGCTGGTGACCGGAACTTCGACAGCGCCTAATAAATACCAGTTGTCTCCCACATGGGTACGGAAACCAGGGGTAAGTGATACAAAAGTTCGGCTCGGGCCGCGGTTGTCAATCGTTTGGTTAAGGTTAGTTGACAGATACCAAACCATATCGCCAATCGGCGTGAAATCATGTGGCGTAAAATAATAACCGACTGCTAAATTAGCGTTATATGTACTACGCGCACCGCTCGCATTAAGATCGCCTCCATAGGGGACGAAAAAACCCGTCCCTCCGCGCACAACCAAACCTTTCCACCAGTTGGTCCAAAATTCATAGCTCGGGGTAATCGCTGCAATATTAGTCCCAATATTGGCATTAACGCCAGTAGGTGTACGAAACGTCACATTAAAGCTTTGCGTCGTATCACGACTTTCCGACAAAATAAATCTTGGCGTGATTTTAAAATCCCCAAAGTTGCTGACGTTATCCGTGCCTGTCCTGCCATTCGAAACCACCATTGGAATATCCGTTTGAATCTCCATGCGCTGGTTAAGCGGCGTAAACGCAGTCAACGTCCCGCTATAACCATCCTTTGAACCCAAGTCATGCTGCCAGCCAAAGGTTGCAATAGCTAGCCGGTAAAATACACCTTCGCTGGCATTGAGCCAACCTTGTCTGGGTGCCCCGCCGCCGCCATTCGGAGGGCTGGACCAGGGTTTATCCCAGCCTTTGCTAAACAGGTTACTGTAGGAAAGATCTTGCCAATTCGCTGCGGCTTCGTCTGAATATACATCCCCGATCACCGATTCGGTAACTACTTCTGAAAAGGTGTAGTCTTTTTCTGTTTTAACCGGCGTCGCCTGCTCTTCAACTATATCCTGCGCATTAATTGCTGCACTGGCTGAAAGTAATGTAATGCCAAGGCAAGCAGCCGTTAAGCAACTGTTTTGCGTCAATTTAGTCATTTGTTTCATTATCATGATGTCTCCGAAAGGAATTAAAAAATTGATCGCTATTCAGCATGAAGAACAAAGCCCTCTCCGGAGGAAGAGGGCATAGAACTGCTTGAGTCAATAGCATTGCGAATCGGGAACGACTAGAGGATCAACCAGCGCTTACTTGCTTTCGCTTACCGGCGCCCCCAATTGCTGCATCACCTGGTCGATGGTGAAGCTGGCCGCCTTCTGACGGGGCGGAAATTCCTTGAATGTCGCGAGGAGTTTGCCAACGTAAGTCTGCGCAGGTAAAAGCAGATAGACATGGTCCAGATACCAGTCCCAATAGGTGTTGGAAGTAATGGAGGCCTTCTCGTACGGATCGGTGCGCAAATTGTAAAGCCATGGAATCCGCGTCTTTACAAAGGGTTCGCCCCAAATGGCCAAAGTGCCCTCGCTCCGTTGCTGGGCAAATACAACTTTCCAATTGTCATAACGTAGCCCGGTCAGATCACCGTCATCAGAAAAATAGAAGAATTCCTGGCGCGGACTTTTAGCTTCCTGCCCGGTCAGGTAAGGAACAAGATTGTAGCCGTCCAGATGGACCTTGAAACTCTTGCCACCTGCCTTATAGCCCTTTAGGAGCTTTTCTTTGACGTCAGGAACGCCAGCCGCAGCCAACAAAGTGGGCGCCCAATCCAGGTGCGAAACAATATCGTTGGATACCGAGCCCGGTTTGATCTTTCCTGGCCAGCGCACCATCGCGGGGACGCGGTAGGCGCCTTCCCAGTTGGTGTTCTTCTCGCTGCGGAACGGCGTCATGCCGGCGTCCGGCCAGCTATTCATATGTGGGCCGTTGTCGGTGCTGTACATGACGATGGTGTTATCAGCGATGCCCAGTTCGTCGATCTTGTTAAGCACGGTGCCGACGTTCTTGTCATGGTCGATCATTGCGTCGTGGTAGGGACTCTGCCAACGGCCGGCCTGCCCCAGGCTCTCCGGCTTGGTATGGGTACGGAAATGCATATGAGTGAAGTTAACCCAGACGAACATCGGTTTTCCGGCCTTGGCCTGCTTTTCGATGAACTCGGCGGCGCGGGCGGCGGTATCATCGTCGATGGTTTCCATACGCTTTTTGGAGAGGGGGCCAGTGTCTTCAATCTTGCCGTCGGCAAAGCTGTGGATCACGCCACGAGGACCGAAATTTTTACGGAATTCGGGAAAGTCGGATTGTTTGGGATAATCAGGTAGTTCCGGCTCTTCCTCTGCGTTCAGATGATAGAGGTTGCCGTAAAACTCGTCGAAACCGTGACTAGTGGGCAGGAACTCGTCCTTGTCGCCCAGATGGTTTTTACCAAACTGGCCGGTAGCATAGCCCTGTTCTTTCAGCAACTCGGCGATGGTCGGATCTTTCTTGCTCAAACCGATGTCAGCTCCCGGCATGCCGACTTTACTCAAGCCAGTACGAAACACGCTCTGGCCGGTGATAAAGGCGGAGCGGCCGGCAGTGCAGCTTTGCTCTGCGTAGTAGTCGGTGAAAATCACGCCTTCATTGGCAACGCGGTCGATGTTGGGCGTCTTGTAGCCCATCATGCCCTTCGTATAGGCGCTGACATTGGACTGGCCGATGTCGTCGCCCCAGATAATAACAATGTTGGGTTTTTTGTCTTCTGCGGCTTGGGAGGATAATGCCGCAACGCAGGAGGTTAGCGCGATAAGCATCATTGCCGCAGAATGAAACAGGCGTTGCCGCCGGTAAATTGGAATCATGAAATTTCTCCTGTTATGGTTAGTCCGGAAACGGATTTCTTGCGTAAATGGCAAACTCCCTCAATAATAACAACGGTCGGAGAATTTACGCTATTGGACTTTAGACCTAGTTCCTTTAAAAAAATACGTGATGTTCCATGAGAGCAGGTTGTCTAACGAATACAAAACGGCAAGTCGGAACTGCCCATTCGGCTATACGGAAACAGTATGTTTCGGCAATATAATTCCATTTTAAAAACCAATTCCATGACACGCTCAATAATCAGAATGACGACCCAACCTTTTATTCTTGAGCACGAGTCTATGGATACCGATATGAACTTCAATCACTTATCCACAAACATCTGATGAGCTGGATTACAGTTGCATGGTCCATGATGGCCTCGGCTATCCTGACTTTGGCGCTGCTGCACCTTTTTATCTGGTTCAATCAAACCCGGCAATGGGCACATTTATTCTTCTCAATAGCAGCCGTCGGGGTGACCGTGATTGCCGGCATGGAATTTCTGGCAATGCGGGCGGCAAGCATCGATCAGATGGCAACATTGCTGCGTTGGAGCCAACTTCCCCTTTTCGTAGTCTGGGTGGCGATCGTCTGCTTTGTGCGTTTTTACTTCAACGCCGGACGATTATGGCTAGCCTGGACGGTATGTAGTCTGCGGGCGCTCGCGCTGATCCTGAGCTTCACCACGGGTCAGAACCTGTTTTTCAGAGAAGTCACCAGCCTTAAGCATATATTGCTGTTTGGCGGAGAGACAATCTCCATCCCTCAGGGCGCGCTCAACCCCTTCTACATAGTAGGCCCGCTCAGTATGTTTGCACTGGTCATGTTTGTGATGGACACGTCGGTAACCTTGTGGCGCCGGAGGACGGATACCGGCCGCCGCTCCATGATTTTAAGCAGTTGCATCACGTTCTTCCTGCTGGCGGCGGTCGGCCATGGGTTTATGGTGAACGCCGGGCTTATCAATTCGCCCTATTTAGTCAGCCTCTCTTTCATGCCCACTATTTTTGCCATGTCCTATGATCTGAGTTACGACGTGTTGCGTTCTGCACAACTCGCTCATCGCTTGCAGGCAAGTGAAGCCGAGTTACGGATAAGCGAACAACGCATGAGCCTCGCGATAAGCGCAGCCGAATTGGGTCTGTGGGAATGGGATATCGTTCATGATGAAATCTGGAGCAACGACAATGGACGTACACTTTATGGAATCGCCAAGACGGAGCAGCTCAGTTTCGACCGGTTTCTGAACTCGCTGTACGCCGAGGATCGCGAACCGGTTAGGCTGGCGGTAGATAAGGCACTGGCAGGTGGCGACAATTATGAAGGTGAATACCGCATCATGCTGCCGGACAGAAACATACGCTGGCTCGCCGCTCGAAGCCACATTGAATTCAACCATCGCGGGCTACCGTTGCGTATGTATGGCGTTTCAATTGATATTACGCGGCGCAAGCAAGCGGAAATGGATGTACAAAAGCAAAGCAACGAGCTGGCTCATCTGTCACGCGTGACCATGCTGGGTGAACTGTCCGGTGCGTTGGCGCATGAGTTGAATCAGCCACTGGCGGCTATTCTCAGCAACGCCCAGGCCGCGCTACGTTTTTTAGAGCGGGATAGCGTCACGCTGGATGAAGTAAGAGACATCCTCAATGATATTGTCGCCGAGGATAAACGCGCCAGTGAAGTCATTCGCCGCTTACGTCTACTACTTAGAAAGGACGAAGTGCAACACCACCTGCCAGTCAACGTAAATGAGGTGGTACGAGAAGTTTTGAAACTTGTACGCAACGATTTGGCAAATCGCAATATAACTGTGAATATCGGCCTCGCGTCTGAGTTGCCTACTGTCATAGGCGACCGGGTACAGCTCCAACAGGTGCTGCTTAACCTGATTATGAATGGTTGCGATGCTGCCGCTCATGCTGATTGTGTCGAACATCACCAACTCGACATCCACACTCTGCGGAATGGCGACGCTGTTCAAGTGTCAGTCGGCGACCAAGGCCAAGGCATTGCGTTCGATGACATGGAACGCATCTTTGAGCCATTTTTTACCACCAAGTCGCAAGGTATGGGATTGGGACTTGCCATCTGCCGAACTATCATCAAAGCTCATAACGGCCAACTTTGGGCTAAAAATAACGCCGCTTGCGGCGCGACCTTTTATTTCACGCTACCCGCGTATCCGGGAAAAAGCACATGAACGACTTGGCACCTACCGTATTTATAGTTGACGACGATCCAGCCGTGTTAAAAGCCCTTGCAAGACTAATGCGTTCCGCCGGACTGAACGCGACCACGTTCGCTTCACCTCGAGAGTTTCTTGACCATTACGATCAAAACGCGCCCGGCTGCCTGGTGCTCGATGTTGAAATGCCCCACATCAATGGCCTGGAACTGCAACTGGAGCTTGTTGCCAGAGGCAGCGAACTGCCGATTATTTTCCTCACCGGCCACGGAGATATTCCGATGAGTGTGCGGGCGCTAAAACAGGGAGCAGTCGATTTTCTCACCAAACCCGTGCATGACGGTGACTTGATCGAAGCCATCCATGATGCCATCGAGAAGGATCGAATAACCCGACAAGGACGCGCAGAATTGACTGAGCTTCAGCAGCGATTGGCGACACTGACACCGCGTGAACGAGAAGTTCTGAGTCATGTCGTTTCCGGCAAACTAAACAAACAAATCGCGGCCGACCTCGGGACTGCAGAGAAGACCATTAAGGTTCACCGCGCGCATCTGAAAGCGAAATTGAAAGTGCAATCCCTGGCCGAGCTGATGAAGCTGACCGAACGGTTGGGGGTTATATCGTCTCCCCCGGACTGAATAATAAAAGTAGTTGGGGCGTTTAAAGAGGACAACACACGAAACGGAATTTTACATACGCTAAACTATTTTGTTACTGCACCCGCTGATGTTCACCATAACCAAGGCCGGCCAAATCTTCGTTTCTAACGCCTTCAAAATCACATCATCCGGTTGCTCACCGACTGGAAAGTTCACCACTAAATGAAAGGTCTTGTCAGATTCGACGCGAGTGTTCTTGCCTTGTGTATTGATGGTTTCAAGAACGGCTGCATCGGGTCGATCAGACTGGCAGCAACCGAAAAAATTATGAAATTTTATAAAAGTCGTTATCGATTTATTGTACTAACCCGGCGCTCGGCTCGATTCTCGCATAACGCATTTCAATGTGTTACAAGAATAAAGATATCAAAATTTTAAATTATTAGAATTCCATCTTTAGGAATGTGACTGTCCGATAAACGAATAAGACCTGACGCTCAGAGTACAAAGTGGTGAACGGCAGAAATGGGTCGAAAATTGACAGTCAATGTCAGATTTAATAGTACTAATTTTTAAATCCGCTTGTTAACTTGTTGAGTTTTATATACCTCATGCTACACGCTAATGCACCTATCCAGAAAAAAAATGGCCAGAAACAACCCGCTAATATGTTACTCAAAACACATTAGCTGATTGTTTCCAGCCACTTTATGAATTATGTGGGTAAAGGCTTCTAACTTAATTTACCATGGCATTGCTTGTACTTCTTTCCTGAACCGCAAGGACAGGGATCATTACGGCCCACTTTATTGCCTGCCCGGATAAAGGGTTGCTCTGGCGCCTTTTCTTCTTCGGCAACAACCTTCGACTCATCCAAATCATCCAGAGCGGGTGCTGCTGCATGTTCAAAGTGCATTTCTCTTGGCGCCTGCATCTGTTCGTCGATAGCCTGAACATCTTCTTCCTGCCGGACCTGAACTTTGAACAGAATTCCTATTACTTCATATTTGATATGCTCCAGCAGACTGGTGAACATCTCAAAGGCTTCGCGCTTGTATTCCTGCTTGGGATCTTTTTGCGCATAACCTCTAAAGTGGATACCCTGACGTAAATAATCCATCGCCGCCAGATGTTCTTTCCAACTGGTATCCAACACTTGCAGCATCACTGATTTTTCAAAATGCTGTAATACTTCCTTACTGATCTGCTGTTCTTTTTCTTTGTGGTTCTGTTCCAGAATATCAACAATGCGTTTACGCAGGGACGCTTCTTGCAGATTATGGTCGTCATCCAGCATTTTCTGTACGGGAATTTGAACATTAAATTCCTGCTGGATATGCTCCTCCAAACCTTTTATATCCCATTGCTCAACCATTGTTTTTGCCGGAATATACTGGCTAATCACATGATTGACGACATCTTCGCGTATGGCCGTGATGATATCGGAAATTTCTTTGGCAGCCATCAACTCATTACGCTGAGCGTAGATAACTTTACGCTGATCATTAGCGACATCGTCATAAGCCAGGATTTCTTTACGTATATCAAAATTGCGCCCTTCAACCTTGCGCTGCGCATTTTCAATAGACCGTGTTACCCAGGGATGTTCAATAGCCTCACCATCCCCCATACCTAGCTTCTTCATCAAGCCAGCCACGCGATCAGATGCAAAAATACGCATCAAATCATCTTGCAGGGATAAGTAAAAACGAGTTGAACCAGGATCACCCTGCCGGCCGGAACGGCCTCTTAATTGGTTGTCTATACGTCGCGACTCATGACGTTCCGAACCGATAACATGCAAACCGCCATTGGCAAGTACCTGATTGTGCCTGTCCAGCCAGGCCCCGCGTACTTTTTCTTTTTCGTCAGCACTGGCATCTTCGCCTAATAACTTCAGTTCTGCGTCCAGATTTCCACCCAGAACAATATCAGTACCGCGCCCTGCCATATTGGTTGCAATAGTGACTGCGCCCGGCATACCGGCCTGTTCGATAATATGGGCTTCGCGTTCGTGTTGCTTGGCATTAAGCACTTCATGTTTAATGCCTTGCTTTTTTAGTAATCCAGAAAGCCGTTCGGAGTTTTCAATCGATGTGGTTCCCACTAAAACGGGCTGCCCACGACTTACGCAGTCTTTAATGTCATTCGCAACAGCAACATATTTCTCGTCAGCGGTCAGGTAAACCACGTCACCCAGGTCCTTGCGAATCATGGGACGATGCGTTGGAATAACAACGACTTCAAGACCATAAATCTTGTTCAGCTCAAACGCTTCAGTATCGGCAGTTCCGGTCATACCTGAAAGCTTGTCGTACAGCCGAAAATAGTTCTGGAAGGTGATTGAAGCCAGCGTCTGGTTTTCACTGTTAATGGTGACATGTTCTTTAGCTTCAATCGCCTGATGTAATCCTTCAGACCAGCGCCGTCCAGGCATTATTCGACCGGTAAACTCATCAACGATGACTACTTCGTTATTCGAAACGATGTAATCAACATCTCTCTTGAATAATACATGCCCACGTAATGACGCATTCAGATAGTGCATCAGCCGAATATTGGCTGCATCATAAAGGCTGGTCCCCTCCGCCATTAAACCGTGCTCGAGCATCAAGCGCTCAACGCGTTCATGACCTGCTTCGGTCAAATATACCTGACGTATCTTTTCATCAACCGTATAATCGCCGGGCTGCTCATCTCCCTCCTCCTGCCTGGTCAAAAACGGTATGATTTCATTGGCTTTAATATAGATTTCAGTACTTTCTTCAGTCGGCCCGGAAATGATTAGCGGCGTTCTCGCTTCGTCGATAAGAATCGAATCCACCTCATCCACGATAGCAAAGCTTAAATCGCGCTGAACTTTTTGCTCCAGGCTAAAAGCCATATTGTCACGCAAATAATCAAAACCAAATTCGTTATTTGTACCGTAAGTAATGTCTGCTGCATAAGCTTCACGTCTTGGCCCATGCTCCATTTGGCTGATAATGACTCCTGTCGTCATTCCCAGAAAAGCGTAAAGCCTGCCCATCCATTCAGAATCGCGTTTGGCCAGGTAATCATTGACTGTAACAACATGCACGCCTCGCCCTGGCAAGGCATTCAAATAGGCGGCCAAGGTTGCCATCAAGGTTTTACCCTCGCCGGTCTTCATTTCGGAAATTTTGCCGTCATGAAGAATCATGCCGCCTATCAACTGAACGTCAAAATGACGCATGCCAAAGACTCGCGAAGAGGCTTCCCTGACCGCTGCAAACGCTTCTGGAATCAAGTTATCAAGCTTCTCTCCTTGTGCCAGACGATCACGAAATTCCTGAGTTTTTGCTTTTAATGCCTCATCAGATAATTTTTCGTATTCCGAAGCCAAGGCATTGATCTTCTTGACCAGCTTTTTTTTCTTCTTTATCAGCCTGTCGTTACGGCTCCCTACAACAAATCTAACTAGCTTACCCAGCATGGTTTTTTCCGGTGTGAATTTAGTAAATGATTGAATCAAAACGTCCAATTATATACCGTCTAGCGGTTTTATTACAGATATAATACCCGGCATTTGTATATTCAACCTCCAACAAGCATAAATGTTCAGCCCGGCCACTATTCCAAACCCCGGCCAACTCAGTTTTTCTGACTGAACCGAGGCCAGTAGCAACAATTCATCGGTACGTCTGTGAGACGAAATTAGCAGTTTTTCAGCATGTTTTACAGCCCGATAATGGAATTTTATGCATTGAATTTGCTGGGCAAGTTTTAATTCTGCTGTGTATTAGGTGGGGCAGTTATTCGTTTACGATTTAACAAATTATAATATTGATCTATATTAACCGCACTCCAAACCAACCACATCCCGTTTTATGAAAAAACTTTTATTACTAGCCATTTATCTATTGTTGACCGCCTGTAGCGAACCAAAAACCTTGACAAAATTACCCGACGACGCGGTTATTCTTGCTTTTGGCGATAGCTTGACTTACGGTACAGGTGCGTCCGCAGGGCATGATTATCCTGGCATTCTCGCCGGATTGACTGCACGGGAAGTTATCAATGAGGGGGTTCCCGGAGAAATTAGCGGCGATGGACTAAAACGGCTACCCTCATTACTTGATGAATATCAGCCTGAATTACTGATTCTGATACATGGTGGCAATGATATGTTAAGAAATATCCCTAGCCAACAAACCGCTGATAATCTCAACCGAATGATCGCGGAAGCTAACAGCCGTCATATAGATGTTGTGATGCTTGGCGTGCCAACAATTAATTTATTGACATTAAATAGTGCCGATTTTTATCAGGCTATTGCCGAAAGCCAACAAATTCCTGTTGATCTGAACACCTTGCCTGACATTCTCGGCGACAACAGCTTAAAGTCCGACATGATCCACCCTAATGATGCGGGTTACCAACTTATGGCAAAAAATATCTTCAATTTATTGAAACAAAGCGGGGCTTTTTAGACTCAAACTTCGACAATTTCTCGTTTCAACCATACGCCACACCATCACAAGACACCCGTGATTTTTCTATACATTTGAGGTTTTATGAACAAACTTTACTTGCTAAAAACACTTCTTGTGATAGCGAACATCATTGCAATTGACTACGCTCAAGCAGATACCAGGCCCCTTGCGCAACAGCAAATACTTGCACCCGGCTATGGAACTCTGGAGTTTTCTGCACCGGAACCAGGATCGTACTCGCTTCCTGTACTGGGTTCAGCCGCTGACGGTAAAGTGCTTGATACACAAGGCAATGCCTTGACACTACACAGTTTAATGGGCGATAAAGTCGTCCTGCTTAGTTTTATTTATTCAACTTGCAGCGATGTTAATGGTTGTCCGCTGGCGACTGCGGTATTGCATAAAATTAAAAACCGCCTGAAAAAAGAACCGGAACTGGCAGAGAAATTGAGACTGGTAACGTTAAGTTTCAATCCTGAACACGACACCCCGGGAATGATGCAGCATTATGGACAGGAGCTTCAAGAAAAAGGCGTTGAATGGCGTTTTTTGACCACCCGATCCGAACAGGATTTACAACCAATACTTGAGCACTACAAGCAAAACATTCAAAAAGTTTATGACGCTCAGGGTAAGTTCACCGGCACTTTTTCGCATATCCTGCGTGTTTATCTGATCGACAAGCACAAACAGTTACGCAATATTTATAGCGTTGAATTTTTACACCCTGACACAGTAATGAATGATATCAAGACCTTATTGCAAGCTGAGCCGAAACAGGCAATGATTCACGTTGATGGGCAAAAAAACGTTGCCGAGCCTGACGTGTATGCTCCAGGTGACAATAAATCAAACTACGAACATAGCGACTATCAAACGCACTCTGTCGCGCTAACCGACCGTGTAGGACAGGCTACAAACTTACTCAAAACGGTAACAAAACCGCCACTGGGCCTGCCTGCCGTTCCCGTACCGGCAAATAATCCCTTAACCAAAGAGAAAATAAGCCTGGGTCGCAAACTGTTTTATGACCGCCGCCTGTCACTCAATAACACCTTCTCCTGCGCCATGTGCCATGTGCCGGAACAGGGCTTTACCAGCAATGAAATGGCTACCGCTGTCGGCATTGAAGGGCGCACAGTAAGGCGAAATTCGCCCACTGTGTATAATGTCGCTTACGCTCAGGCGCTGTTTCATGACAGCCGTGAAACGACCCTGGAGCAGCAAATTTGGGCGCCGTTATTGGCCCACAATGAAATGGCTAATCCGTCCATAGGCTACGTCATCGAAAAGATCAACAACAGTGCGGATTACAAGGGCCTGTTTAAAAAGGCATTCGACAAAGAACCAAGCATGGAAACCATCGGTATGGCGATTGCCAGTTATGAACGCACATTGAACTCGGCCAATTCCGCCTTTGATCGCTGGTATTACGGAAAAGATAAACAAGCATTGGACGAAAAAGCGCAACGTGGTTTTGATTTGTTTAACGGTAAAGCGAACTGTTCCAACTGCCATTCCATCACCAGCAACCATGCCTTGTTTACAGATAATAACAACCATAACACCGGCATTGGCTATGCCGAAGCGATGGCTAAAACAGACAAATCCCAACGTGTTCAGGTAGCGCCGGGGGTTTATGTCGATGTAGCCGCAACGTTAATTAATTCAGTCGCCGAAACCAAACCCAATGATCTGGGCCGTTACGAAGTAACTCAAAAACCGGAAGACCGCTGGAAATATAAAACCCCATCGTTACGCAACGTCAGTTTAACAGCGCCTTATATGCACAACGGAACCTTTGCAACGCTACAACAGGTAGTGGAGTTTTATAATCGTGGAGGCATAGCCAATGAAAATCTTGATCCTTTAATCAAGCCATTGAATTTAACTGAGTTGGAAATAGCCGATTTAACCGCTTTTTTAGAATCGTTGACTGGCGATAATGTCCAGGAATTGGTTGCTGACGCGTTTGCAGCACCCATCGGTGACACTGAGTAAACGGGACGGCATTCTATTTTTGCTGCCAGCAATCCAGGAATGAACTATTCCTGTACCCGCTTCACAGCATATAGTGCCAGCGCCAAAACGGTCAAACTGGGAATAAATGCCATTAATGGAGGGTTCAAGCCATAAATCAAGCCGAGGTGTCCGACTATTTTGTCGATAATATTAAAGCCCATCCCGATGACAACTCCTATCATCATCCTTCCACCCACACTAACGCCACGTCTAAGACCGATAACAAAAGGCGCTGATAACAGCAACATAATAAACGTGACCAAAGGATTGACTATCCGCCCCCAAAAAGCAAGTTCATAGTTTTGGGACTTTTGATGATTTTTCTTTAAAAAGCCGATATAACGGGCTAAATCATATAACGACAGATTATTTGGGTTAACAACAACAATTTTCAATAAATTGGGAGCAATTGATGATTTCCAGAGCTGTTCACTCAGAGTACTTGCAAGCATTTGTTGAGTCGATATCTCTGATTTCCTGATGCTTTTAAGTTTCCACTGCTGATTACCCAGAAAAACCGCCTGATCAGCGTGCATCGCCTGGTGCAAATGCTGTTGATCATCCAGTTCATAGATACTGATATCTTCCAAATTACCGTCATCGACTATTTGCCGGACATTGATGAACTTCTTGCCTTCACGCAGCCAGAGTCCATATTTGGCATTCATAAGAACTTGCTTGTTTTGGGCGGAAACCTTGATCAATTGTGCCATACGCTCGGTCACAGGCGCGACAAATTCTCCGACCAGTATTGAAATAATCACTAAAATGGCACCTGCCAGCATAACTGCTTTAATAATTCCAAAAACAGATAATCCTGCCGCTCGCATGGCAATTAACTCACGGTTATTACCCATCGCGCCCAATATAAACAAGCTGCCTAATAATGCAGAAGCAGGAACCAGCTCATAAAAAACCCTGGGTGATGTCAAGGCCAGATAATAGAGGATTTCTTTTAAGCCATAACTTCCTTTACCCAAATCCTTCAACTCATCACTAAAAGTAAACAAATTGAACAAGGTCAATAGCAATATCAACGCAACTAAAGAGCCCTTTAGAATTTCTCTGACGATATAGCCTGTTAATACATTCACTTATGACACCTTCCCTCTAACTTTCATAACAAGCCACTGCCAACCATACAACCTTACCAATAAAAAACTGCCAATCAACAACAAAAGCAAATTAATTCCTAAAACGCCCAGCCATACCGGAATAGTTCCCTTAATCACCCAACTCTCATTGATACGGATAAGATTCCCATAAGCGAAATAGATTAAAAATCCCACCAGCATATTTCCGTAAACACCGCCGCGAGGTGCAATCTGAGCCAAAGGCACGGCCACAAAAGTTAACAACAGAGCACCCAAAGGAATAGAAAAACGACGCTGCAATTCTGCTATAAAGAGGTTGACCTTGGAGCCCCACAACATACTTACATCAAGCGCTTGCCTGTTAAACGTTGCGGCTGCGGCTTTTGTTTCTATTCTCACTGCGTATTCAGCGAATTGTTCAATCACATAATTTAAGGTTCCAGGCTGCCCTTGTACTTGCTCGCCATGCTCAAAAATTATATAACGCCCGTCCGGCAAGTCATCAAGCCGCGCAGTTTCAGCATTAATAATGCTTACATTGCCATGTTGTCTGTTTTGCACAAAGACTTTGTGCATTTTTTTATCCGAACTAATTTTTTCCACATAAAAAACCAGATCGCCCTGACTGTATTCACTAAACTTTCCAGCCGCGATGCCTCTCAAATCGGCGGACTCTTCGCCCTGTTCCATTAACTTACCCACTCTCGCTTCCGCCCATGGCGCGACATACAGTGATAAGCCAACAGCCAGGACACTTAACGGAAAGACCAGCAAAAATACTGCTCGATAGATGGTTCCAGCACCGCCCCCAGCAGAAGCAACAGCGGCCATTTCCTGATCCCTGTACATTCTGCCCAGAACCATCAATACCGCCATAAATAGTGACACAGGTAAAAACTCCACACAGGCTACAATCGTTTTGAACCCCAATATACTCAGTATGGTTTCATTTGATACTTGCCCGGCAATCGCCTGATCAAGAATCCCGACAAATTTACGACTGACGATAATAACCACAATCACTGCCAAAACAGACAGCAGTGTCTTAAGCAAATCCCCGGCAATCATTTTGTCCAGGACTGTGACCAATTTAAGCCGCCCCATTTTATATCCTGTTGGCCAATCTATTTCCAAGCCCTTCTCCCCAATCAAAATCAATAGATTTATGCCCAATTTAATTAGCCTGAAACTGTGGCATATGAAAAAGTTTTAACACATCCGTATTGAGTAAAATCCTTTCGTCATGTTCAACAACATACTCAATGTGCATTAACGCATAATTTGGCACATGGATTCACACTCTTTGAAACTTGATCTATGTAGCCATTCTTTTTTCTGTTTGCCTGGCTTGTGCTCTTGGATAATATCTTATGTACCTTCTTGCCATGATGATAAATAAGCCTGCTGTTCCAGGCTTAAAGTATCAATACTGATGCCCATAGCCGCCAGCTTCATTGCGGCTACTTGCTGATCAATATCAGTCGGCACCGGGTGCACGATGTTTTCAAGATCAGCACCCTGATGCCACAAATAGGCAATGCTCAAAGCTTGATTGGCAAAACTCATATCCATGACCGTTGCCGGATGGCCTTCAGCAGCAGCCAGATTGACCAGCCGTCCTTCAGCCAGCAACCGGATCGTGCGCCCATCTTTAAGTTGATACGATTCCACATGAGTACGTGGACGGTGTTTTCTTATGGCCAGCTTTTCCAGTGCCGGAATATTGATTTCAACATTAAAATGACCGGAATTGGCAATTACGCAGCCATCTTTCATTACCGCAAAGTGCGGCTGATCAAGCACGTTTTTATCGCCGGTTGCAGTGATAATAAAGTCCGAGCAGGCGGCAGCCTCCAGCATCGGCATGACCCGGAAGCCATCCATGGTGGCTTCCAGTGCTCTCAGCGGTTCAACTTCAGTGACGATAACATGGGCGCCGTGGCCTTTGGCGCGCATGGCAATGCCGCGTCCGCACCAGCCATAACCGGCAACTGCGAAGTTTTTACCGGCCAGCAGTATATTGGTGGCGCGAATAATTCCATCCACTGTACTTTGGCCGGTGCCATAACGGTTATCAAAGAGATGCTTGGTCATGGCATCGTTGACGGCAATCACCGGAAACTCGAGTGCCTTATCTGCTGCCATGGCACGCAGCCTAATCACGCCGGTAGTGGTTTCCTCAGTACCGCCGATAACCTCAGCCAATAAATCGCTGCGGTTTTTATGCAACTCACTCACAAGATCGGCGCCATCGTCCATGGTCAATTGTGGCCGATGATCCAGTGCTTTGGCAATATGCCGGTAATAGGTGCCACTATCTTCTCCGCGTATGGCAAAAGTGGGGACATGATAATGCAGCACCAGCGCGGCAGCGACATCATCCTGGGTACTGAGCGGATTGCTGGCACATAAAACCAGCTCTGCGCCGCCTGCTTTCAGGGTGCGTGCCAGATTAGCTGTCTCGGTGGTGATATGCAGACAGCCGCTGATGCGCGCCCCCGCTAACGGCCGTTCTTCGGCAAAACGATCATGAATTGCACGCAGCACCGGCATTTCGGACAGTGCCCACTCGACGCGCTCACGTCCCTGATCCGCCAGCGAAAGATTTTTGATGTCATAGTTGTTATTAATCATAATGTTGGTAACGACTCAATAAATTAAAGTGGCGGCTGAAGATGATCTTTGTGGGGAGTTTTTATGTCGTGTTCACCCGTGAGCGGTACAAAGCTGACACCAAGAATCCTTTGAGTTTCGATTTCGCCATTTGCCCTTTTTTCAACTACCATCAGTTCCTGATAACTATAAGGAAAACCGACAGGTATAACCAGGCGTGCGCCTGATCTTAATTGATCTATCAGGGGTTGGGGAATATGAGGTGCTGCGGCGGTGACGATGATGCCATCATAAGGAGCATGTTCCGACCAGCCGAAATAGCCGTCATCATTGCGGACCACAACATTGTCATATCCGAGTCTGACAAGGCGTTTGCCTGCCGTATCAGCCAGTTCTTCAATTATTTCAACAGAATAAACCTGTTGTACCAACCGGGAAAGAATTGCCGCCTGATAACCCGAGCCGGTGCCGATCTCCAGAATAATATCTGAGGCTTTCGTATTCAATAAGTCGCTCATCAAGGCGACAATATAGGGCTGGGAAATGGTTTGCCCTGAACCGATAGGCGCCGGACCATTATCGTAAGCACAGTACCGTAAATCCGGAGGTAAAAACTCATGACGCGGCACTTGTTTCATGGCCGTCATGACACGGTCAGCGAATGAATTTTTGCCGATGAGATGCCGGGTCAAGTGAATTTCCATTTCAATATCATTCAACATACGTTGCATTTCGTTCATTTGTTACTCTCCGAGGATGTTTCATGGTTCAACTGTTCACCAAGGCTCCCCTGAGCAAAGCCGAAGTGCTCACCGCGAATGGCTTAACCTTAAACCTCCCCTTCTTGAGATGAAAGCCGTGTTCTCTAAAAAACTCATTGTAAAACGAAAATTCCAACGTTTTGAAATAACTACTCTTCCTTAAAAGAACGGATTTCCTCTATAACCTGCTGCGGAGTAATATCTACCAAACAGCGCGTATGCCCCAGCGGACATTCTCGTTTAAAACAGGGAGAGCACTCAAGGCCCAAGCTAATAATTTTCGCGTTCGCATTTAGCGGCGGTGTAAAACGGGGATCAGACGAACCATAAAGAGCAATCAATTTTTTATTTAAGGCAGCGGCAACGTGCATTAAACCGGAATCATTGCTAATTACCGCATTCGTTAACGCCAGCAAATCGACTGCTTCGGTAATGCTGGTTTTACCGCTCAAGTCAACACAGCCATTATCGCTAAGCTGATTAATCTGTGCTACCACATCGGCATCTTTTTTTGAGCCAAACAACCACACTTGCCATCCCGCATGGAGCCACTCTTTCGCCACCCTAGCATAATGGGAGGCGGGCCAACGTTTCGCCTCTCCATATTCTGCCCCGGGACATAGCGCCAGAACTTTGCCTTTAATGTGCAAATCAAATTTATGCAGCGCTTGCTGCTGGTTCTCCCCATTAACACTAAGACACGGCGAGGGACACACAGGTGCGACAGCGGGCTGTGAACTAGCTGCTAAAGCAACAAAACGTTGTACAGTTTGAGTTAAAACAGATTTATCCAGGCGCCTTATGTCATTAAGCAAGCCCCAGCGACATTCACCCTTATAGCCGGTTCTTAAAGGGATATCTGCAAAAAACGGCGTGAGCGCGGATTTCCAGGTATTGGGTAATAAGATCGCCTGGTCGTAATGATGAGAACGTAGGCTTTTGCCAAGCTTAATTCGCTCCATCAAGCCCAACTGTCCACGTGCTAGGGCGGGCATTGCCAGTGCCAGGGAAACTTCAGGCATCCGCTCTACCAGGGGAAGTGTCCAGGCGGGTGCCAATACATCAATCTGACAGTCAGGATATTGCTGCTTTAGGGTGATAAACAAGCTTTGCGCCATTACCATATCACCCACCCATGCAGGACCTGTAATTAAAATCCGGGCAGGCGGTATTGTGTCGCTTTTGGAAAAAGGATAGTTAATTGTCAAATTCCTTATAAAAGCCCTGTTGACTGAGATCACTCACAAACGTAGCCAAGGTTAAGTTAAATATATCAATAAAACTTTGACAGCATAAATTGCCAACTACGATACAGGGCAAATGCACTACAATTTGTTATTTCTTTAAGAATCATGGATATAAATGTGTGGAATTAATTTTTCTTCACAGTAAAAAATTTATAGCCAGCCCCTTCATTTTAATTGAAATTTTATGTCTGATAAAGTTTGTAACCAAGAGACTATTTCTTTTTAGCATAGATCTTTTGTACCAGGTCATAAAACCATTGAGGACGAAAAAGCACTACAGATATTAACATCATCCCATTAATGGGCACGGGACCAATATCCAGAATGGTGGTGACCATAAGTATAAGGAGACAAATAATACGCATATGTTGTTTTCGCGGTAAATGGATTTAATTTTTCTACCTGGATTGCGAATAGGCATCAATCTGCTCGACAAATACCAGATTAGTCAAGCAGGATTAACTCTTGCCGGGTTGTTTTAAAAATTTATATACAATGACCCCATAATCAGATGATGCATGGTGTTATTGGTATGTGTGGCATCATCGAGATACTGATTGAGATACCCGCCTTCGGCCCGGAAGTTTTTATTGAAGGTCCAGCCGAGACCCGCGAATATACGGTTTTGATCGAAGCCGGATTGCCCGCCTGCAGGTGTCGAATTGACTCGCACGAAGACCTCATCCCAAGTGATCAGGCTCAAACGCGGCTCGAATTCGAGAGGGTGCATGAAGCGAATCATCTGTCGTGGTCGTACCCGAACATCATTGCCATTGCCCGGGAGGAAATTGCTTTCGATCATGGTTCTGAAGGTGACAGTTCCAATGCTGGTGGGCAAGTTATAACGGAACGCCGGCCACACATCTTGCTGAGCTACATAATTCTTGCCGACGTTTTGCGTGGGCAGAAAGGTATAGCCTGCCCAAATCGTTGCGCGGTCACTGAGTGAATAACCTATTGCTGCGCGGGCCATACCTTGATACCAATGATTCCAGTCATCGTCCCAACGGGATTGTCCCTCTAGCCAGATACGCTCCTTTTCCAGACTTGGATCTACAGTCTTCAGACTGCCTTCGCCGACGATTTGCAGCCAACTGCCGGCATCCTGAAGCAAATCATCCGCTATTACGGTGACTGGTGTTATGCTACCTGAAATCAGAATAGTTGCCGCCATACCCATTATCTTCATTTTTTTCTTGGTCATGTCGCTCGCTTATTTAATTTAATTAGTCAGTTCCCCAGTAGGAGGCTCATGGCCTACTCAGTCTTGAGCCAGGAGCTTGGGAACGGATAAAATGCAACCTTTGGCCCTTATTTATTAATCAATCCCAGCAATCCTTTCAGCAACGCCAAGGGTGTAGGTGGACAACCTGCTATGACCATATCAACGGGTATAACATTGGACACCGCGCCGCAACTGGCGTAAGAAACTCCGAATTCGCCACCGCACGCGGCGCAATCACCAACAGCAACGACCCATTTTGGATTTGGGGTTGCTTCGTAAGTTCGCAGCAATGCAGTTTGCATGTGCCTTGAAACCGGGCCGGTCACCAATAAGACATCGGCGTGCCGTGGCGATGCCACAAAATGGATCCCAAAACGCTCAATATTATAATAGGGATTATTAAGCGCGTGGATTTCCAGTTCGCAACCATTACAGGAGCCGGCGTCGACCTGTCGGATGGCAATGCTGCCGGAAAAGTTCTTATCGATGTGGCGTTTGATCTGGATACCCAGCTTTTCCAGTTCATCGTCCTTGGAAGCTTTATACGTCTCGGTGACAATACCTGTTGTCAGGATTTTTTTAAAAAGTCGCAGCATTATTCTTCCTATAAATCGTTGCCTGAATACGAGCCATTCAGGGATTTGTTGCACACAGGAAAATCCGGCACGATATTGTTCAACACCAGTTTTTCCAATACCGGCCAGTTCAGGATGCTGGGGTCGCGCGGATAAAAACGGGCAATTTTATTATCGGCATCGAAGCGGATATAAGTGGCGATTTCTCCTCTCCAGCCTTCAACTATGCCCAGGCTTTCACTACCCACTGGTGGTATTTGCCATTCAGTAAGAATGTCACCCGCCGCAAGTTGCGCTATAAATTGTTCGATGAGTTTTAACGCCGCATTGATTTCCTTGTATCTCACCCAGAACCTTGAAGCAATATCGCCCTGATCTTCCAAGGCGACTTTAAAGGTTACTTGATCGTAAGGTGCGTAAGGCGCGTCACGGCGAACGTCAAAATTCTGTCCACTGGCGAGGCCGACATAACCAACCGTACCAAACGCGGCGGCGATTTCCGGCGACAAATAACCTGCCGTGTAAAGCCGGTCTTCCAGGGATGAGCTGAGGTCTATCGCAGTCATGATGTCTGACAGCTCTTTTCTTAGCTCAATGATCTCCAGATTGATCAAGGCACAGGAGGATTCGGATATATCCGACAAAACACCGCCAGGAATAATCCTGTCCATTAACAGGCGATGACCAAAAGCTTTTGCATTGGTACGTAACCACAGTTCACGCAGGCGGGTAAACTGCATTTGCGCAAAAACAAAGGCGACGTCGTTGCAAATCGCGCCCATATCGCCCAAATGATTGGCGACCCGTTCGCGCTCTGCCAGAATGCCGCGTATCAAGGCCGCGCGCACCGGTATTTCAATGCCTGCGGCTTGCTCCATTGCCATGCAGGCGGCCCAGCTATGTCCTACGGTGGTATCACCCGAAACCCGCCCTGCTAAACGTGCCAAAGATTCTGGCGTTCTGCCTTCGGCGATTTTCTCGATGCCTTTATGTACATAACCCAGGCGTTCTTCCAGATTTAAAATCAGTTCGCCTACCGCCTGAAAACGAAAATGTCCGGGTTCAATAATACCCGCATGGACAGGCCCAACAGGAATTTCATAAACCCCTGCACCATGCGCTTTAACAAAGGGATAATCCATATCGGGCGGCGTAATGACTTCCGGCTCGCCCTGAACAGGGAAGTCTTTGCGTAACGGATAACGGTGTTTGGTCCAGGCCTGGTGTCGCGTCCAGCGCCGATTATCGGGATGACCGACATAATTAATGCCGAACATATCCTGAGTGTGGCGCTCACTGCGATTCGCGGCTGGATAAACGGTGGCTTGAGAAGGCAATTCGGGTTTAGCTGCACTGATCTGAGTGCGTAACAACAGATAAAAGCCCTCTTTTTCAAAACAGGCATTAACAAGAAACAGTGTCTCAGCGTGTTCTGCCCACCCCGCTACCCAGCGCAGATTTTGTTCAATGGCGTATTGACTGAATTCTTGCCAGTGTTTGCTTTCGATTTTCCACAGCACTGTTTTATTGTATTTACCGTCTTCCTGGGAATGGGTGGCATCGGCAACATTCCGACGCAAGGATGTGGGAACGATAAAAAATTCTGCTTTATTCAGTTGTTTTAAAAAATCAGTAGTCCAGTTTGAAGAACTCATAAAGGTGTACTCCCTGAGATTAACAACGTTGCCTGTGAAAACCAGTTAGCCAGAAACCCCGGGATAGCCAGACCTAGCCATAACACAAAACCCAGATGAATCATTACTGGCCACAAATTGGCTTTAACGGGTAATTGGCCTTCGGGTTTTTCGCCATAAACCATGGGCTGTATATGTCTGAATAATCCGGCAAAGGCAATGCCGATACCCAATAACAGCAGTGGTGTTAACCAGGGATAGCTGTGCATCGTGGCCAGCAGCACCAAAAACTCACTGGTAAACACACCAAAAGGAGGAAAGCCGGCAATGGCAATCGTGCCAATCAACAAGCCCCAACCAATCCTGGGCTGGGTTTTTATCAAGCCGCGAATTTTATCGATACTTTGGGTTCCGGCAACTTGTGCAGCATGGCCTACCGTCACAAAAATGGCCGATTTTGTCAGTGAATGCACGGTCATGTGCAGCAATGCTGCAAAGGTCGCCAAGGGGCCGCCAATTCCAAAAGCAAAAGTCATCATGCCCATATGCTCAATGGATGAATAACTGAACAGCCTTTTAATATCCTTCTGCCGATGTAAAAAAAATGCGGCCACTAGAAATGACGACAGGCCAAAGCCCATCATCAAGTACCCGGCCATGTCATTATGGGTGGCGCCATCCACCAGCATTTTATTTCGTACTACGGCATATAAGGCATCATTCAACAATAGGCCGGATAATACCGCAGACATGGGCGTTGGACCTTCGGAATGGGCATCTGGCAACCAGTTATGCAAAGGCACCAGACCGATTTTTGTACCATAACCAATCAGCATGAAAACAAAAGCAATCTCAAGTATTTCCGGATTTAATTGTTTGGCATGTTGGAATAATTCTGACCACAGCAGGGCATTCTCGACTTCGCCAATCTGCACTGCGGCGTAATACAGCAAAATGGTGCCGAACAGGGCTTGGGCAATGCCTACGCCACAGAGAATAAAGTATTTCCAGGCCGCTTCAATGGATTCAGGTGTGCGATACAAACTGACCAGCAGCACCGTAGCCAGTGTTGCCCCTTCCATCGCTACCCACATAACACCCATGTTATTAGTGGTCAACACCAGATACATGGCCAGCATAAAACCCTGATACATGGAGTAATAAAGCTTTAACCGGTTATCAGTAAGCTTGCCCAGTTCCTTTTCATGCGCCATATAAGGCGCAGAAAAAATCGAGGTGGTGAGGCCGACAAAAGCAGTCAGAACAATCAAATAGACATTAAACGGGTCAATCAAAAAGACCTTACCGGATGACAAAATAGTGCCTTGATTCAACACATTAATCGCTAGCCAGATTGTCGCCAGCAAACAGATTGCGTTTAACCAGACATTGTATTTACCAATGTCCTCTCTGTGACCAGAAACCGCGAAAAAAATAATCCCTATGAATGGAATCAATAAAACCAGATAGGTAGCAATCATTTATCCACCTCATTTAAACGGTTTAACAAGTCGACATCGAGTGAATCGATACTGGTACGAATATGTAGGAAGAAAATACCGAACAGCACCGCAGCAACCAATACGTCAAATGCTATGCCCAATTCAACCACCATTGGCATACCTTTAGTGGCAACGATTGCGGCAAAAAACAAACCATTTTCTATCGACATAAACCCGACAACGTGGGCAACAGCCTGACGATGTGAAATCATTAGCAGCATACCTAGCAGTACTACGGAAAGGCTGACCGCCAGCGCATTCAGCATGACCGGCGAGGTAGTCTGCACGATAGGATGCAAAACATAATAGCTAAACACCATTAGACTGGCTCCACCCAGCATTACCGCAGTCTTGTTATGTAATGCTTCAATGTCACGATGCATGTTCATTAGTAGAACCTGCCGTCTTAACATCCAGGGAATAAAAATAACTTTTAGCACCAAGGTCAGCACCGCAGAAATATAAAGATGCGGATTATCCAAACTGTATGCCGCTAATGCAGTAGTCAAGGTTAATAACAAGCCCTGCACAGCAAAGACAAAGATCAGCCTTAACAACCTGCCTTGCCCTAACATGAGAAAAGAGGTTAGTCCCACCAATGCAGCCATAGACAAAATGACCTGGGTATAAAAATCTGTTTGTTCAATATTCATTAGCGCGACGCCTCCAAAATTATATGACTTAACATACCTAGCAGTCCTAACAAATAGGCAAAACTGAGAAATTCCTGCACACGGAACAAGCGCATTTTTGCAACCAAGGTTTCTGCTATCGCCAGAAATATTGCTAATAAAACAAGCTTGCCCATAATCGTTAGCAAGCCATAGCCTAAAGCTTGAATACTAAGGGTTTCAGCGATACCCCACGGAAAAAAGATATTGGCAATCAAGACACCATAGAGCATAAGCTTGAGCTGACTTGCCCATTCAATCAGCGCCAGATGGCGGCCACTGTATTCCAGAATCATGGCTTCATGAATCATGGTCAATTCCAGATGTGTGGCTGGATTGTCCACCGGAACGCGCCCGGTTTCAGCTATGGCAACCAATATCAGGGCAAACAGAGCAAACACAAATGACGGCCTTAACACCATCCCTTCATTTAACACATGAACAATTGCACCCGATAAATTAGTCGTGGAAGCCGTCATGGTCAGGGTAAAAACGGCCATCAACATAGCGGGCTCTGCCAATGAAGAAATAGTCATTTCTCTGGATGAGCCCATGCCACCAAATGCTGTACCAATATCCAATCCCGCTAATGCCAGAAAAAATCGGGCAAAGGCAAAAAAACCCACCATCACAATTACATCCGCGCTGGCTGAGGTGGGTAGATCAACA
Organism: uncultured Crenothrix sp.; assembly: GCA_964450225.1. Taxonomy (GTDB): domain Bacteria; phylum Pseudomonadota; class Gammaproteobacteria; order Methylococcales; family Methylomonadaceae; genus Methylobacter_C. The sequence continues at coordinate 26,780 of CAYVFT010000028.1, forward strand.
GCGATCAAGGGAACAACGCTTGCCGCCAGTACAGTGGCAGAAAATATAATGTAGGGCGCTATCACAAATAGCCACGATGCCTGTTGTGAGACTACCGGTTGTTTGCGAGTTAATTTAATTAAATCCCGATAAGGCTGTAACAAGGATGGCGCTTTGCGGTTTTGTAAATGACATTTGCACCACTTGAGCCAACCTGCCAAGAACGGCGCCAGTACGACAAATAACGTGGTTTGCAAAATGGCGATTAACCAGTTCATTGTTTTTCTCCAGGCTTCAGAGAGATTTGTGCTGTAGGGCGTGCTGCGCACGCCATGGAAATTTTTAAGGTGCGCGCAGCACGCCCTACATATACAGGACAACCCTTATCTGGGTATAAGCGTTCAGTTCCCCTCTTTGGGAAAGAAGGGTTAGGGTAGATTTTATTAAATAAATCCCCCTCAATCCCCCTTTTACAAAGGGGAAGGTGAACACTTAGATCTGGATAACTATACTGGCCGGCTAAAGCCACTTCTACATTCTTACCCATCAGCTGATCACCCATAACAGTACTAGTAAAGTTGCAAACGAATAACCGAGATAGGTCCGGATATTGCCAGTTTGAATGCGGCCAACCTGTTTGGCTAAACTGTTAACTCCATGTGCTATCGGTTGATACAAGCGCGGCCAGCTATGATCCTGGATATGCAGTTGATAATGCACTGCTCCCACATCCTGATCCATTGCCCCCTGCAGGTCTTTGTTGATCTGCTCGTCTATTATCCAGACTTTGGCGAAAATCCGCCGGAAAGGCATAGTAAAGGCGCTCGAACTATACTGCATACGCGGTGTTAAGCCGCCAAAACCGCAATCCCAGGTTTCCCCCTGTCTCAGGGTTGTGGCAGGATTTAGACGCAAATACCAAAAACTGATACAGCCTGCAAACAGCGCTCCGATCAGTACCAATAGCGGCGAATAGGAAGCCTGCTCGGGAGAAACAGGAGCCAGCCAAAGCCAACCTAAAGCAGAATTATCCGGCAGGGTTTGTCCTAACAGTTGACCTGAAACGTTGTTGATTAACTGGATAATCACGCCGGGGAAAATCCCGAAAAGAAAGCACAAACCTGCCAGCAATGCGGGTCCCGCCAGCATACCTTTGTCATGTACTTCGCGGGCTTTCTCGCTGTTTCGTGAACGGGACTGGCCCAAAAATATCAGCCCGAATACCTTGACAAAACAAGCAGCCGCCAAGGCTGCTGTTAACGCCAAGCCAGCCGCAGAAACCGGGATCAAACTGCGCAACACGCCATTGTCCAGCACATCTACCTGCAATGCGGTTTGAAAAGCCAGCCATTCCGAAACAAAGCCATTAAAAAGGGGTAATGAAGAAATACTCATACAGCCAACCAAAAACAGCATGCTGGTCTGCGGCATTTTTTTAATTAGTCCACCCATCATGTCGATATTTAATTCATGTGTCTGGTGATGAAGTATGCCTGCACCCAGAAACAGTAAATTCTTGAACAAAGCATGATTGAAGGCATGGAACAAAGCCGCCAGAAAACCCAAGGCCGCCAAGTGCGGATGGCCGTTTGCCATGAAAATCATGGACAAACCCAGCACCATGAAAATAATGCCAATGTTTTCAACGGAACTGTAGGCTAGCAGCCGTTTTAAATTAGGTTGCATCATCGCATACAGAATGCCGCCCAGAGCTGAAAGCGTACCCAAGATCAGCAGCACCACGCCCCATTGCCAGTGCACATCGCCGAGCAGATCAAAACAAAAACGGATCAATCCATACAGCGCCACTTTAAGCATCACACCGCTCATCAGTGCCGATATGTGCGAGGGCGCTACCGGATGGGCTTCCGGCAGCCAAACATGAACCGGTACTATCCCCGCCTTCATGCCAAAACCTAATAGTGCCAGCACAAAAGCGATGCTTGCCCACGTTATGGATAGTTTGGATTCACGCAAGGCATCAAAGGTAAAGCCGTCAGAAAAACTGGCCAGTACGCCAAAGCTCAGAATGATCGCCAAGGCGCCGAATTCCGCCATCAATAAATAAAGAAATGCGGCGCGGCGGTTGGCGGAATTTTCATGTTGAAACGCCACCAGAAAATAGCTGGCGACCGACATCAACTCCCAGGCAATCATGAAGAAGAAGGCATCATCGGCCAGCAACACTAACAACATGCCGGCAACAAACAAACCGGTAAACAGGCCCAGAACGGCGAAGGGATGCTCGCTCTCTTTATAACTATGCACATAGCCGGGGCCGTAAAGACTCACCGCACAGACGGCGATGCCGATAATTAAAAAGAAGAAACCGGATAAACCATCAAAACGCACATGCCAAGGTAACCAGGGCAAGCCCAAAGCGATCTGGTCGGTAATAACGCCTTTGCTGACTAGCACAGCCAGGCCAGCTATTACTGCAAAGACACCTGACAAGCCCAATAAAACAAATACTGCTTGCCGCAGAAAAGCCGGAAAACGCCGGACTTCAAGATTTTTATTAACCCAGTCACGGCTATGCCCGCCGCTATTAATGAAGTTTTTAAAACAGTACTCGCTAATTGCTAACAGAATGTTCCGCTGATTCATCATCAGCGCCACCAAACCGGAAGCAAAGCTTAGAAGTACCGCGCAATAAGCTGATACAAGGATCATGAAATTCTCACAGTTGTCTAAAATTTAAAATCATTTTCTATCATCCTCGGTCATTAGTCGTGCAGCAAGAATATGATCCGAAAACGTTTCCAGGGCTTTACCCACTTTCCGGCATTGCCCGCCCTGAGCTTCATAGTTCTGCTTGTAATCATGGATGAACTCCATAACGGTATGGTCAATCAGGTAACCGTCTGAAAAATCGAAAATAATTGTTTTACCTTTATCCAGCTTGGCAAGTGCTTTTTTCAGCGGCAGGAAGTTGGAAAAAAGGGCAGAACCTAATAACTTGATGACCAGCGTATCGTTATCCTGTTGCTGGATAGTAAAGTGAATCTTGAACAGGTTGCTTGGCCAAACGCCCCTTGCCAAAGTAATTGCAAGTTTTACAACAATGCCCAAAGTGACGCCTATCAATAAATCAGTTGCTAATACACCAATAATCGTGACAACAAACAAAAATAACTGTTCTTTACCGACCTCCATTGCTCTGGCGAATGTGTCAGGCGAGGCTAAACGATAACCTGTATAAACCAGCAATGCCGCCAGGGAAGCCAGTGGAATACTTTGTATAAATCCTGTAAACAAGACCACAAACAGCAATAATATCAAGCCATGAAAGAAGTTGGCCCATGCTGTTTTTGCCCCGTTATTGATGTTCGCAGAGCTGCGTACAATTTCAGCAATCATCGGTAGGCCGCCCATTAGACCGGCAACCAGATTACCAATACCGACTGCCGTTAAATCACGATCAAGGTCGGATGAGCGCTTATAAGAATCGAGCTTGTCTACCGCAGTCGCACTCAGCAAACTTTCAAGACTGCCCACTAAGCTGATACTCAGTACGGCTTCCCAGAAGGCTATTGTGGTTATTTTTGAAAAATCGGGAAAATAAAAACCGGCCAGAAAATTATCGGGGAGCGCAACCAGGTAGTTCGATCCGCTAATAGCGGACTCTTGAGCCAGATCAAAATGCCAGGCGAAGACGATACCCGCGAGCACTACGATAACCGGAGCGGGAATTCTGCTGCCGATTAATGGCCAAATAATCAGGATTAGCAACCCTAAAAAACTGATAAGAACAATATCCGTCTTCATGTTAAGCAAGCTATGTGGAATCTGGGCGATGATCGAAAACAGACTGCCCGGTTCCGGCGTGACTCCCAGCATGACATGGGACTGTGTGGCAATGATAATAATGCCTATCGCAGCCAGCATCCCATGCACCACCGAGGTGGGAAAAAATGAACTCAGTTGCCCCATCTTGAATATTCCCATCAAAACTTGTACAACACTGGCCACCACAATCGCCGCCAGGGTATAACGGTAACCGTCCAGTGCATCCCCTTCACCCAAAGCTTGCACCGCAGCCAAAACCACCACAATCAAACCGGCAGCAGGCCCATTGATGGTCAGAAAGGAACCACTGATCCGCGATACCAGTACGCCTCCGATAATCGCCGTGATAATACCCGCCGATGGTGGAAAGCCGGAAGCCACTGATATCCCCAGGCACAGTGGCAAGGCGATAAGAAAAACCAGAAATCCTGATTGTAAATCAGTACGCCAGTTTTCTTTTAGGCCTGCCAGACCAGTTTGGGGTATAGCTGAATGGGATAGTTTCTTCATAAAAATCCTCGTTTATCGTAGAAATAGTGTGTCTAAATGATTCTTCTCAGGTGACCACTATACCACTGTAGCATTCCCAGCAAATCCCACTTCAGTTGTTTACAAGTACGATTCTACACGGACCGGCTTGGAATCCTCACTTACACACCATAATGGTCACTTTTGCGACGTTTCATATGGCCTGGTTTCATTTTGCGTGCTGCCAAAGGATGTCTTGAGTAGGTGTCGTGCGTTTCCATGCCAAGAAATACACATTTACCACCCTGTCCTTCATAGTTATGCTGAAAGTCATGAAAGAATTCCATTACGGTATGATCGATCAGATAAGTATTATTCAATTGAAAAATGACCGTCTTGCCATTTTCCAGATTGGTTAAAGCGGTCTTCAGTGACATGAAGTTTGAGAAAATTGCAGCGCCAACGATGCTAACCACAACTGTGTCGGCATCTTTCTGCTCAATAACAAAGTTTATCTTGAACAGATTATTTAACCTGACCCCACGTAGCATGTGGATGGCAAACTTGGCTACTATGCCGATGGCGACACCGATTAATAAATCGGTCGCTAACACGCCGATAATCGTAACAACGAACATAAATAACTGTTCCTTGCCAACCCCCATGACCTTGGCGAATTCTTTGGGCGAGGCCAGCCGAAAACCTGTATAGACTAGCAACGCGGCCAGTGCAGCCAGCGGAATACTGTGAATCAGCCGCGGAAACAGCACCACGAACAACAACATAAAAGTGCCGTGAAAGAAGTTGGCCCACTGAGTTTTTGCTCCATTGTTCACGTTAGCCGAGCTACGCACTATCTCGGCAATCATCGGCAAGCCACCGATAAAACCGGCCACCAGATTACCCGCACCGACTGCCGTCAAGTCACGATCAAGATTGGAATGACGCTTATAAGGATCAAGTTTGTCCACCGCCATGGCGCTGAGCAAACTCTCCAGACTGCCGACCAAGCTGATGCTGACTACGGCTTCCCAGAACTCGACCGAGGCAATTTTCGAAAAGTCAGGAAAATAAAAACTGGACATAAAGTTTTCAGAAATCGCGACCAAAAACCTGGGTCCGACGGTTTCTTCATGATGCGGTAAAAAATGCGCATCCGGTAAAAATAAATACATATGCTCATGTTCCAGATCAAAGTACCGTGCCAAACCCATCCCTGCCAACACCACAATAAGTGGCGCCGGAATCATCTTTAAAGTTGGATTCTTTAACATTGACCAGATAACCAATATCACCAGTCCGGTAAAGCCGATAATGGCAATTTCATGATTTGGATTTAGAAGGCTGTTCGGGATTTGTGCGATGGTCGAAAACAGACTGCTACCTTTCTCCGGCGTAGTCCCGAGCATGACGTGGATTTGTTTGGCCATAATGATGATACCGATAGCCGCCAACATGCCATGTATTACCGATGCAGGGAAAAACGAGCTCAGCCGCCCAGCTTTAAACACACCCATTAAAATTTGTAATACACTGGCAATTACAATAGCAGCCAAGGCATAACGATAACCAGCCATCGCATCACCTTCGCCCAGTTCCTGGACCGCTCCGAGCACCACCACGATCAACCCGGCAGCCGGACCATTAATGGTTATAAATGATCCATTGATACGCGAAACCAGCATTCCGCCAATAATGGCGGTGATAATGCCGGCTGATGGCGGGAATCCGGAAGCCATCGATATACCCAGACACAGTGGCAAGGCAATAAGAAAAACCAGAAATCCGGACAGCAAATCGCTACGCCAGTTTTCTTTTAATCCGGCCAGGCCGGTTTTTGGCAATACAGGCAGTGAAGCTTCACTCATATAAATCCTCGATTTTGGTGACAGTATTTCTATCTTGTTAAAGCAATTATTGGGCCAATCATTTATGATTTTGTAACACTATGATTTAATGGGCGCATGGGGTTATCATTCCAATTAAACAGGGAGATGAAAACTGAGGATAGGTGTAAAGCAACCTCTCAGTGGTTCTTTTGCACCGGGATCAACGAAGGATATCCATGAATAATCACGAACAAAGACATCGCGGTGTCCATCTAAACGACAAAGTCTTATTTAGCGGCGAACAATTGCTTCATTTGCATGATGCGGTTTATGAACTCTGCTGGTTGCTTGATCGCGGATATGCACGGCATTCGGCTATGCAACTGGTTGGGGACCATCATCAGCTTGCAGTGCGTCAACGCCTCGCAATTTCCAGGGCGGCTTGTTCGAGTGTCAACAGGGCGTTAAGAATTGCCAAGTGCCTGCCGATTGAAAAAATAAAAGGCCAGCCATTGGTAATTGACGGGTTCAATCTGATTATTACCATTGAAACGGCTATGTCGGGAGGTTTATTGCTGGGTTGCTGCGATGGTTGCATACGTGATATTGCCAGTATTCATGGGACTTATCGACAAGTGCATGAAACCCGGCAAGCCATTGAACTCATCGGTAATGTGCTGCAATCCTTTGCTCCTGAAAGCGTGTTGTGGCTGTTTGACAAACCGGTCTCCAATAGCGGCCGTCTTGCGGTGATGGTTCGGGACATTGCCGAAGCTCATTATTGGAACTGGCAAGCCGAGTTAATCGAAAACCCGGATCAGGCTATTCTGGGCAGTCACAAAATAGCTATAACCTCGGATTCAGTGATATTGGATGGGGTAGGTCGCTGGGCAAATCTGGGCGTCAATCTTGTAACAACGTATTTCCAGGAGGCCTGGTTGATTGATTTTTCAGACACGTTGAGTAAATCTGAAGAATCAATGCATTAAGGCAACTTTCTTAGAATTAAACTTTAATGGTTGATTCCAAAACTCAAAATGTTTATATCTCAGTTTAAATGTTTGTTTTTTTTGGGGTTTGTTATGAGTGAAGTTGAGCTGGATATAAAAAATGGGGCAATAATTTGGGTGTGCGCCTGCCTGCGGCAATTGCTCGTGAAGCTCATTTACATGCCCATAAGCGGGTTCCTGTTTTCCGTTGTCGATGGCCACATAATTATTACTCCCGTATTTGATGAACCTTTGACCCTGGAGCAGCAGTTAGCGCACTATGATCAAGACCGGTACTGTAACCACTACGCACAGACGGGGCGCGGAACAATGGTAAAAACAAACTGCCCTTCGTAGCCTGAGTGCCAGGACATCATTTGGATTGATTGTAATTCCCCAAGTCGGGCAGAAAATGGGCGACATTCATCCTTTCCTGGCGCTATCACCCCGCAGTTTTAATGATAAAACCTCGCTCGTCATTGGCTTACCAATGACGGCGACAGAATACAATACGGATAACCCTTTTGCAGTTGCGCGGCGCGAAACCACATTCCTTAGTTACGTTGAGCGATGCTTAGTTTGTTCAGGAGGATATTCGCTCCATCTGTGAGTTTTACAAGCCGGGAGTTGTACGCCCTGGTAGTTCTCACGGTCGAAATCATCCTCAAGTAGAACCGCAAGGCTTTCGTTGTCATCTGTCACAAAGAACGCGTGGGCCAGGTACAGAGAACTGCTGTGAATATTTCCGGTACCCAGAGCAAATTGTCATGGAGCCCCCCCCTTACAAGTGTAGGTTTTTAAAAAAGTGTGACGAGACAGTGCGTTGCGGTAAATTGATGAGTGTTATCAACATCCATTTGCCGGAGGTACCGCCATGTCTCGCCACCCAGAACTATACCAATGGATAGACACGGTTGTCATGCGTTTTCCCACGCTTAGTAAACCTCAGGCTTTGGGCTTGGCGTTGTGGAGTTTTGGCATGGTCATTGCCCGCTCGTGTAGCTTAACCGCTGTGGCCGACGTGTTGGCTCCGCTGCAGGGGCAGTCGTACAACACGCTACGTGAAAGGCTACGTGATACCTATCGGGAAGCGAAAGCGAAAGCTGGAGAACAGCGTAGCGAACTCGATGTTACCCAATGTTGGGCACCGTGGCTGAAGTGGCTATTGGATGGCTGGTCGGGTCAACAGATGGCCATTGCCATGGATGCGACGAGTTTTGGGGATCGTTTTGTCGTGCTGGCTATTAGTGTTGTCTATCGTGGCTGTGCTGTGCCGGTTGCCTGGAAAGTTTTAAAGGCCGAGGAGAAACACGCATGGAAGCCGGAATGGCAAGCATTGTTGAAACGGTTTCAAGGTCTTTTGCCTGAAGGCTGGATGGTCATCGTGTTGGCGGATCGTGGCTTATACGCGAAGTGGTTGTTTGAAGCCATCGTCGAACTGAATTGGCATCCATTTTTGCGCGTTAATACGCAAGGCTGGTTTCGTCCAGACAACTGGCTTCACTGGCAGCCGTTTTCCCGTTTGGTGCCTGCCAAGGGCCGCCGTTGACAGGGATGGGGAACCGCATTTAAGGGCAAGAAAAGCCAATTGCGATGCACGCTGCTGGGCTACTGGAGTGAAGAATATCAAGAACCTTGGCTGGTGCTGACCGACCTGGCGCCCGAATGCGCTGATGCCTGCTCGTACGGTTTGAGAGCCTGGATAGAACAGGGTTTCAAACATAGCAAACGGAGTGGCTGGCAGTGGCAACACACGCGTATGGATGACCCAGCGCGGGCAGAGCGATTGTGGATGGCGATTGCTATCGCTACGTGGTGGCTGTTGTCTGTCGGTGGCGAAGCAGAAGCTCAAGCCGACACGCCGCTGGACATCAAAGAATCTTTGGTTCCCGGTGCGGTTCGGCGGCGCGGAAAACGTTGGAGGATAGTGGGTATTTTCCAGCACGGTTGGTCTTTGATTATTGCGGCTTTGCTGAACCATCAGCTTCTCCCTGTCAAACCCGGCCGACCGGAAGCGTGGCCCAGTATGCCCGAAAGCTACAAGACATCCTTGGCTGCTTGTGTGGTGGGAAGCTGAGAGTGAAAAAACCTACACTTGTAAGGGGGGGGGGGGCCCCCGGGGGGGGGGGGGGGGGGGGGGGGGGGGGGGGGGGGGGGG
>CAYVFT010000029.1:0-35471 GCA_964450225.1 uncultured Crenothrix sp.
TGGAGCGTTGAGAAAGGCTTTATTTTAGCAGGGTTTTAAATTGGGAATTGCTGTCTCGATAGTGTTTATTAACTATTCAAAAAAACTATCTACCGCCAGAAAATTTGTCGCCCGCACAGCTTATTACATGACACAGCTGACAGTCTACATGACGGCATATTTGCCAGATCTGACAGATTTTTAAGCCCTTGTCAGTTTCCAATCGAATCCGTTTATCGCCTGGTAACCTTTATCTCTCGATCACGTCGCTTTGTTGCCGAGGCGAACACCTTTATTCGCTTCATTCTTTCAGGGATTCGAATGCGCCATGACAGCATGACTTCTATAAAACATTAAAAAACAATGATTTGTCTTATTTATTGCCGCCACATAAAAATAAAAGATACTGGAAAACAATAGCCTGTTCAGGGTCCAGAATTTTGCATCTGGTCTCTTGTTAAACTTTAAAGTTCCAACTCTAATGTTTGTCTCATCCCTTGATAAACAAGGCTTAGATAACAAAAAGCGGGTTTTGAGGTGCTTGACCCGATTTCATTCTGCCAGCAAATAAAAACGCAAAAATTCAACTTATCGACCGTATTTTTTTGATTTTTTCACAGCCGATAACTGTGTGGCATTGCAATTGCTTAAGGCTGTTTAGGGGGGCTGATATTAAAAGATCATGAAATAATTTCTTAGGTCCATGCTTAGGAAATCAGGGTTGTGTTAACGCGGTGATCCAGTTTTCAAAACCAGAACTTTTGTTTTGCCCCTTTTTTTATTGTAAATAAATCTAATTTAAAAGAGGACCTGACCATGAAAAAATTAATTCCATATATCATTGCCGGCGCTGCTGCCGTTACACCTTTCACAGCTTCAGCCACCTCAGTTGGCCTTGAGCTTGCCTTGCTTACTGATGTTTCTGGTAGCGTAGACGCGGCTGAATACGCCTTACAAAAGGGCGGTTATGTTGCAGCCTTTCAAAATCCCATCATCCATGCGGCGGTCGCAGGAATATCAGGCGGCATTGCTGTCGCTTACTACGAATGGTCTAACGCTGGTCAACAAGTAACTAAAGTCAACTGGTTTCATATTTTTGACGCAGCCAGTTCAAATGCCTTTGCGGCAATCCTAAACGCCTCTAACCGTTCTTTCGCGAGCTCTACTGCGCCCGGAAACGCCATAAATTTTGTCAGACCATTGTTCGGCACCGAGACTGGCGGAACGTCCAATGACTTTGAATCACCCCGTCAGGTTATTGATGTATCGGGCGATGGCGCTGAAAATGATGGTGTTAGCACTTTGGCTGCCAGAAACGCAGCGTTGGCAGCTGGTGTTGATGCGATTAATGGTCTGCCAATTCTTGGCGAACCAGGATTGCAAGTTTGGTATCAAAACAATATACAAGGTGGCGGGGGCTCTTTTACTCTTCCTGCAACATTTGATACTTTTGCAGCGACAATCGTAACTAAAATTGGCAGGGAAATAACCCCCGAGCCAGTTCCTGAACCCGCTTCCCTGGCATTATTAGGTATCGGTTTGGTCGGATTTGCTACTCTTCGCAATAAAAAAATCGCTGTTTAACCAGCCACTTCGTAAAGATTATGATTTGATGCGCCTTTTAGGCAATCCGTCACAAATAAACGGATATAACCGAACGCCTGCCCGGATTTTTCCAGGCAGGTTTTTTTATGCTCCTTTGATGCCGGTAATACCTCGCCTGAAGCAAGCACTTTTGCTTATTAACGGAGTGCTCTCCCGCGATCGTCAAATAAGCTGCTTGATGTAATCCGATCGATAGACGAATGATCCAGTTGATTTAGACTTTGTTGTATTTACTAACGCGAATAATCTGGATCGTTTTATTGAAGAGATGGTTGGCAAGCCGATGTCCAAACTCCGATTTATTAATCTAACACAGCACCCAAACTAAAAATGTATAATTGAAGTTTGTAGCATCATTCAACAGCCTTTATAAGGAACTCCAATGTTTCCTAACCGCCCCGTTGTCCTTTCATTTTCCGGCCATGATCCCAGCGGAGGTGCTGGCGTGCAGGCGGATATTGAAACCCTGGTCAGTCATCAGTGTCATTCGGCCAGTGTCATTACGGCCTTGACCGAGCAGGATACCCGGAATGTAAAAAAGCTCATTCCGCAAAGCCCGGAAGCTATTATCAGCCAAGCAAATACCTTGTTGGATGACTTACAGGTTAATGCCTTTAAAATTGGCTTGATCGGACATCATGAAACGGCAATAGCCATTTATGCGATTTTAAAACAACATCCGCACATTCCGGTTGTTCTGGATCCGGTACTGGCGGCAGGTGGCGGTACTGAATTAGCCAATGACCGGCTCATCGCCACTATTGTCGATTTGCTGCTGCCCTGCACCACCGTGTTAACACCTAACAGTGAAGAAGCCCGCATTCTTGCAGGATATGATGAGCTTGATGAGTGTGGTCTGGAATTGCTGGATCAAGGTTGCGAATATGTACTGATTACGGGAACGCATGAAGTGACGCCCACGGTGAGTAATCAACTGTTTCATGATGGCCGTTGTTGGGAAACTTATACCTGGGACCGGTTGCCGGCCAGTTATCATGGTTCCGGTTGCACGCTGGCTACCAGCATTACTGCACTAATCGCTCATGGTCTGGAGCCTGTTCAGGCAGTCATGGAGGCACAGGAGTATACCTGGAATTCGTTAAATAGCGCTTATCAGCCGGGCCGAGGTCAATACATTCCGAATCGATTTTTCTGGATGGAGGAAGGCACATGAGATTTCCTGCGCGCGGGCTTTATGCCATAACCCAGACTGATAATAAATCTGGCGATACCATTATTAACGAAGTCGAAGCGGCCATTAGAGGCGGCGCAGTGATTGTGCAGTATCGCGATAAAAATCCGGCTGACGCTCACTTTCTGGCAAGAGAACTGGTTAAAGTCTGCCATCAGCATAAGGTTCCGCTGATTGTTAATGATGATGTTGAATTGGCTGCGAGAGTGGGCGCCGATGGTGTTCATATCGGCAAGGAGGACGGCGCAATTGCGCAGGCAAGAATGCGTTTAGGAAATGATGCGATCATTGGCGTTTCCTGCTATGACTTTGTCGAGCAGGCACTGGATGCACAGGGGCAGGGCGCTACTTATGTCGCTTTCGGGCGTTTTTTCCCTTCAACTTCAAAACCTCTGGCGGCGCCTGCCAGGATTGAGACACTGCAACAGGCTAAACAGCTACTCAATATCCCTATTGTCGCCATAGGCGGCATTCTGCCGGAAAATGGCGCGCAATTACTGGCAGCTGGAGCCGATCTGTTAGCAGTTATCGGTGGGCTGTTTGACAGTCAGCCAGAACAATCAGCCCGGGCGTATCAGGCATTATTTAATCTTCAGCAAACTGATTTACAGAAGCTTGATGATTGATTCCTTATACCGCTGTTTGGTTATTTGGCTCTCACGGGCATGATCGATAATCGGTGCGGGATAATGGCATTGGCTGTGTTTTTTATCCCATTGATGGATGATTTTCGGTGTAAACATTTTAAGTTCGGGAATCCAGCGATAAATATACTGGCAATCGGCATCGAATTTTTGTTGCTGTGTCCAGGGATTGAATATCCTGAAATAAGGTTGGGCATCACAGCCGGTTGATGCCGCCCACTGCCAATTACCATTATTGACACAGGGATCGTAATCGACCAGGTGTTGGGCAAAATAACGCTCGCCCCAACGCCAGCTGATACGCAAATCCTTGACCAAAAATGACGCAACTATCATTCTCACCCGGTTGTGCATGAAGCCGGTTGCATTCAATTCACGCATGCCGGCATCGACAATGGGAAAGCCGGTTTTACCGTCGCTCCAGGCTTGAAAATAATCGCTGTTGTTATCCCAGTGCAGATTTGCAAATTTTTCCAGAAACGGCCGGCCAAAAACCTGTGGGAAGTAATAAGCGATATGGGTGAAAAAATCGCGCCAGTACAATTGCCGTAACAGAGAGTGTTCGCTGCCGAGTTGATCGATGATTCCATAATAAACCTCCCGCACTGAACACGTACCAAACTTGAGATGTGCTGAAAGTTTACTGGTCGCATCCAGCGCAGGAAAATTACGCGTATTCAGATAATCCGCATATTTATTGAGTTGATCGAGTATGGCAAGAGCGTGGCTACGGCCACCTTGAATGACATTTGGTTTCAGATCAGTCAACGAAAATCCAAGTTGATCAGCAGTAAAATCAGACGCTGGAGGCAAAAAGTTCTTACTTGTTAATTCTTGCGGCAAGGCAACTGGAAATTGTCTGGCATGATTATAATACGCGGTAAAAACCTTATAGGGCGTGTGATCGCTTTTGACAGCCTGTTCAGGTTCGGTAAGCAACGCGTCAGGGAGTATGTGCAACTTTATCCCCAAGTTTTGGCAGACTTCAGCCAACTCATCATCACGGCTCAGGCTGAATGGTGTGTAATCGCGGTTGATAAATACGGCTTGTATGTGCTGATGTTCAAACACACTGCCAATAACCTGCTCAGGCAAAGCATGATAGAGCCCCAGTTTACCGCCTGCTGTTTGTAATTGTTGCTGAAGATCACTAATAGACTGCAACATAAATTGTAATGCCGGCTTGCTTTGATAGGGATGCGGTTTTATTTGCCTCGGATCAAAAATAAAGCAGGGCAGCACCTGTCTGGAAAGACGTAACGCCTCATTAAGTGCTGTGTTGTCATGCAAACGCAAATCCCGGCGAAATATAAACAAGGAAGTTGCGTATAGGGTCATTTATGGCGCTAGGGGAAACAGGTGGGTGATTTTATAATCAATCTTGGGCACTGCGCATACTGGGTATTCAATCTATCACATGAGCTTTTTGCAGTTGCAAACGCAACGCTTCTATACGCTTGCGATTAACTCCGAAGTCACTATGACCTTTACGAGACGCGGAACGAATATGGATCAGTTTAGAATCAGCATCAAGAATTGCATTAATATCATCGACAAAGCCAAAAACCAGGCTGGTTGCCTCTGCATGAAGCGTGTTTGAGTTTTCATGAGTAATAACCATGCGGCTATGGTTGTTTATGGCTTCCTTCAATGCCTTCCATGCTTTTTCAGAAGAGTCGCTGATTTTAAAAGGTTCAATATAATGTTTGGCATCTTCTGCCTGACTGGAAACACAGTTTGGGCTGTCCTTACAGGGCGGCAATTTTTTTTGTGATTCTGAATATGCCTGGTTTGTTGTACTGAGTGCCATAAAAATAATATATAAAAGGATTTTAAATGTCATAAGTAATGATAAACCATAAAAATTCTGGAATAGGAAATATTTTTCCAATTTTACACAAATTCCAAAAGAGTCAAATTATTGCATGATTTTAATTCGACACGGAGACGAATCAGCATAATAAAGATATTGGTTGGTAAAAGTTGTTGCGCATAGACTGAAGATTCTTGCGGATCAGCTTCTGTCTTGGAAAGAGGTAAACGCTTTACAAAAGGTAGTTGTTTTGAGAGCATGATCGATGACATGTTTGAATCACTGATGAATAAGCGCAAACATCTCCTTCGAAAAACACTTATCTGTTAAGACCTCACGAAATATGATTCAAATTACTATGACCGGAATAATGTGCTGTAAAATGCATATGATGTTTTGCCAGACAGTTTTTAAAACGGACACCATGACATCCAAACTCCTCGACCAATTCCTTCCTTGTTATCGCTCCCTTGGATTAATGCCATGAGCAAAGGCATTACGCTCATTACAGGGGCCACAGGTCATTTAGGTGCTAACCTGGTTCGCCGCCTGCTCGCCGATGGCGAGCAGGTACGGGTGATGATGCGCGCCGAACGCGACAACGGGGCAATGGACGGCCTCGACGTGGAGCGCGTCTACGCCGACCTGCGCAACTGCGAGGAAGTGTCCGCTGCCGTGCGCGGCTGCAAGCTCATTTATCATTGCGCGGCTCTGGTTTCGACCATTCAGGGTAACGCGGCCCATAAGCGCGAAATATTCGATACTAATGTTCGTGGCACAATCCATATTCTCCAAGCGGCCAAGCTCCATGGCGTTGATAAGGTGGTCGTGTCAGGATCACTAAGCGCCACTGGCTATGAACCAGAGCTTTCCAGCCACGAAGATATGCCGTTTTATCCCTTTGATCGCCACCTGCCCTACGGTTTTACCAAGCATCTCACCGAACATGAGTGCCTCAAGGCCCACGCCAATGGCCTCAACGTGGTAGTCGCCACCTCTTGCGCCATCATAGGCCCGCACGATTACGTACCCTCACGTATGGGTCGCGTACTCATTGATTACGCTCATGGTTCTCTGCGCGCCTACATTCCCGGAGGTTTCGAGTTCGTGTCCAGCCATGATATCGCTGAAGGCCATGTTTTAGCCATGCGGCATGGACGTTCCGGGCAAAAATACATTTTCAGCACCGCCTACGCCAGCGTGGACGATCTGATGGCAATGTTCCGGGAAGTCACCGGCCGCCCATTACCCAGGCTGCGACTGTCGCCGTTGCTGATGGCCGCGCTGGCTGAAGTCGCCGACAAGACCTGGTATCGGGCATTTCCCAACCTGCCCCGGCGCTTCACTCCGGGTGCGGTGCGCTTGCTCCAGATGCGGCGCCGGGCTGACCACGACAAGGCGAAACAGGAATTGGGCTACCAGCCCACCCAATTATCCCAAGCGGTACGAGATGCCTACGAAGATTTCGTGCGCCGGGGCTTGATCGTCCCGTCCAAATAAACACCCGCCTTCTCCTTAACCACGAAGCAGAGCCCCAACCATGAACAGCACACAAACCAAATCCCCACCACCTTCCTTTGCGGAAGCCAAGAATCCCCGGCAAAAGGCCCGTGCCGCCGGCATGGATCCGGATCGCTGGTACGTGGTGGAATACGACAACGCGGTTAAAAAAGGCCAGGTTAAAGAGGTGACTTTCTGGAATACTTCTATTGCCCTTTACCGCGGCGATGATGGCAAACTCGCGGCCTTGCGGAATCGCTGTCCGCACCGCCAGCTCAAACTTACTCATGGTGCGGTGGATCAGTGCAATCTGCGTTGCGCTTACCATGGTTGGTCCTTCAACCGGGATGGCCGGCTGGAGGATTACTCCCACGACAGCTTTGGCAAACCACTCATCAAAAGACAACTGCAGAGTTATCCCGTGCAGGTCCGCTATGGCCTGATTTGGCTCTTCCCCGGCAATCCAGAACTAGCTAGCGATCAGAAGATTCCGGAAATTCCCGAACTCACCGGGGATCATCCTTGGGCCAACTTTGTCTCGGATTTAACCTGGAATACCCACCATTCCATGGTGATGGACAATATTTGCGATTTCTCCCATGCTTTTCTGCACCGCAAATACAAACCTTTCATCGATGCCAAACTGACCCACCACGAAGCCGATGACGACAGGGTTTACCTGACTTACGATGCCTATATGGCCGGTGGCCGGATTTCCGGAATTTTCGTTGACCGTAACCGGGTCAATACCCGTTCCATCGAGCTCTGTTACGAATATCCCTATCAATGGACCAACACCGGCGACAGCATCAAGAACTGGTCGTTTATGCTCCCCATTGACGAGCGGACTACCCGGGTGTTTTTTTTGTTTTATTTCGATGCCCTGACGATTCCGTTGCTTTCCATAAAAACTCCGAAGTGGTTGACCCAAACGGTGCTGAATATCGCCAAGCCGTTGGTGTTCAAACCCATACTCGAAGAAGACGGCGTCGCCCTGGAAGCTGAAATGTTAGCCTACGAAACCTATTGGGATGAACCACCTATCGAACTCAATCCCGTGGTGCCGATGTTCCAGCGCCTTACTGCGCGCAAGTGGGAAGAGCATCTGTCCAGAAAAGAGACGGCGCAGGCTGTTTGCGCGGAATGATTAACAGCATTACCCAACCATGAAAATAACCCAACGCGCCGCCAAGCTCGCCGAACGCTTTGCCCGAAACCCATGGCGGATCCTGGGGGTGGCCTTGACGCTGTCGGTTCTGGCAGGCTGGGCGACAGCGCAACTCCCGGTCTACACCTCGCGGCAGGCGCTGCTTCCCCAGAACACGGCGGTAGCGAAGCGCTTCAACGATTTCCTGAAAAACTTCGGCGCCGCCTCGGATCTTATGGTAGTCCTGGAGGGCGCCCCGCGCAGCGAATTGGAGTCTTTTGCCAACGAGCTGGCCGACAAGCTTCGGGCAGAGCCCGAGATCAGTCAGGCGACCTCCCGTCTCGACATGGCGTTTTTCCTGGACCATTCCTACCTGCTGATGCCGGCCGAGGGTCTGGACAAGCTGGCTGCGATGGCGAAGCAGCCCCTTTTGGACGGCGGGCTGGAGGAAAACCTGCGCAAGGCATTGAATTGGAGCAAGGACCACCCGCCGCTAGGCGGCACGGACACCGACCTGCAAAGCGCCGAGGCAAGCCTGAATCTGGCGGCGTTTTTCCTGGAAGAGTGGCAGCGCTGTCTGTCCGCCGAAACAGTGCCCACCAGCCTGGACTGGAACCGGCTAATGGCTAGAAATGGGGCAGGCAGCATGGCCGACGGCTACTTTGCCTCGCGCAACGGCAAGATGCTGTTTTTGTTCGTCCACCCGAAAAATCCTTCCGGGGATTTTGAGAACCTTGGTCCTTTCGTTGACAAGGTCAAGCAGGTATCGGCGTCCCTGGCAGAACAAGCCAAAGCTGCCGGCCGAACTGTGCCCACGGTGGGACTGACCGGATTGCCGGCCATCGAATACGAGGAGTACGTCAACATCCGCAAGGATATCACCATGGTGATATTCACCTCCGCGGGCCTTATCGCTGCGTTGATCCTGCTGGTGGTACGCAGCGTGCGCTGGGCCGTGCTGATTTTCATCCCTATGGGGTTAGGGGTGCTGTGGAGTTTAGGCCTGGCCCTGGTCACAGTCGGCCACTTGACCATTATTACTGCCGCCTTTATCGCTATTCTGTTCGGCCTGGGGGCAGACTACGGCATTTTCACCTCCTCGCGCATCGCCGAGGAGCGACGGACAGGCAAACCTTTGGTGGAAGCCATCGGGGCAGGCATCGGCTCATCCTTTGTAGCCGTGCTGACGGCGGGCGGCGCCTCGCTGCTGATCTTCAGCGCCCTGGCAACAGTCGATTTCCCCGGCTTCGCCGAACTGGGCGTAGTGGCAGCCAAAGGCGTGCTGATGATCCTGATCAGCACCTGGATGGTCCAGCCCGCGCTCTACGCCTTGCTGCCTCCCAAACTAAAAGACATCCCGCCAATAACTTCCGTTTACTCCCCTCTCCCTCCGGGAGAGAGGCTGGGGGAGAGGGGCCGGTTTCCTGTCCCTGTCGCAGTGGCACTCGTTACGTTGGCCATAGGCGGCGCCATTCTTGGCGGGGTAAAGGGCATCGGAATTCCTTTCGACTATGACCTGCTGGGCATGTTGCCCAAAGATTCCCAGGCGGCCTATTATCAACGTCGCATGGTGGCAGAGAGCGACTACCAGGCTGAGATCATCATTTTCATCGCCAGGGACATGGCCGAGGCCCGGCGAATCACCAGCGAGGCGGGCAAACTCAAGGCCATTGCCCAGGCGCAGTCGCTGACCAGTTTGTTTCCAGCGGACGCCGACGAACGCCTACACAAAGCCGTGAGTATCGGCGACTCGTTCGCCCGGACAAACTACGCTACGCAGGTTGCTGAACTCTCTCGTACGGGCATGTCCGAGAAATCACACGAGTTATTGCGAGAATTGCTGGAAAACGGCACCACCATTATCGATGGAGCCCAGGAGCAGGCATTTTCCGCCGGACATGCCAAACTGGTCGAGAGTTTGGAAAATGTGCGTGGGCAACTTTCGGCCATCTCGGCCAAACTCGCCGCAGATGGCGAACAGGGCCGGGTACGCACCGAGAGCTTCTTACGTGCCTTGCTGTCCAGTGCGGATACCGGACTCAAGGTTATCGACGCCTGGCGGCAGGCCCAACCTCTCACTGCGGGGCAGTTGCCGCTCGCTCTGCGCGACCGTTTCTTTGGCGCTGACGGCAGCATTGCGGTCTACGCTTTCCCGGCAAAATCCGTGTACGATCCCGACAACCTCGACGCACTGATAAAAGACGTGTATAGCGTCTCGCCCGAAGCGACCGGCTTCCCGACCACGCATCAGGTGTTTTCCAAAGCCGTGGTGGAAGGTTTTACTCGCGGTACGCAGTTGGCCCTGGTGCTGTGCCTGCTCTGGATCATGGCGGCGACGCGCAGCGTGCGTGGCTTCATGCTTGCAGCGCTGCCCCTGCTGATCGGCGGTGGCTGGATGCTGGGGCTTATGGCCCTGGGCGGCATTCGCTACAATTTCGCCAACATCGTCGCCTTGCCCCTGGTGATTGCGTTGGCGGTGGATTACGGCGTATGGTTCAGCTATCGCTGGAGCGAATTGAAAGGCCACTCACCCTTGGAAGTCAGCCTGGCCGCCGGCAAGGTGATAGGATTGGCCGCAGGTACCGAATTGGCAGGTCTGGGCGCGATCACTCTGGCCAGCTACCGTGGAGTGTCTTCCCTGGGCATCAGCATCACCCTCGGGCTGTTGTGCTGCCTGATCGCAACCCTTGTCGTGGCCCCGGCCATCGGACAGTTACTTGATTACAAGAGAAAACCATAATGCGAAAAACTTACCTCATGCTTATTGCCACTCTGTTGGCTCCTATCACCGCAAACGCCGCGTCCAATCCCGAAATGATCGTGGTCTGCTACCCCGGCGGCTCCGTCAATGCCAAGGACGCCAACGCGGCGATGAGTTCCATGCTGCGTGTAGTGGAGCGTGTCGGCCAGTGGCAGGCGAACAGCTTCAACAGCTTGTTTACCACCAAATCGGATGATTGCAGGAAGCAAATAGCCCAAAAAAAGCCCAAGTTCGCCATCACCTCTTTGGGCCTCTATTTGGAATTGCGCAGCCAACACAACCTGGTGCCGGTGGTCCAGCCCAAGATCAAAGGTAATACCAGTGAACGTTACCGGGTAATGACCCAGAAAGACAAATACAAGAGCCTGGACGAACTGAAGGGAAAAACCCTGGGTGGCACGGTTTTGGAAGAACCCTCCTTCGTCGGCAAGATCATTTTTGCCGGGAAATACGACCCCGCCAGTTTCTTTGTCCTGAAATCGTCCAATCAGGCCATCCGTGCGCTGCGCTCGTTGGACAAAGGGGATCTGGACGCCGTCATTTTGAACGAGCAACAATTCGGCGGGCTCGCCTCGCTGCAAATGAAGACTCCGCTTGAAGCTATTTTCACGTCCGAGGAAATTCCACTGATGGGGGTGGTAGCCAACAGCGCCACCACGACTGCGGAAGAACGCGCCCGCTTCGGCAAGGCGCTGGAGGGAATGTGTACTGACGCCGAAGGCAAGAAACTTTGTGACTTGTTCGGTGTGGAATCCTTCACCACCGTGGACGCTGCAGTGTTCGAGCCTATGGTCAAACTGTGGGCTGAGGAGAAATAAGACCTTGAGCAAAGCACGACTTCTTTCCAGTATTTCGATATTGGCATTCCTGACCGGCTGCGCCGGTCTCCAGCGCGGCCATGTCCAGCCTGACCAGCTTTCCGGCTGCCCCAAGCAGACCGCAGCCTCGCTGGTCGCCGGACAAGATCAGCTTAACGCCTCAAGCGATACCCATACCCTGAACTGTGCACTGAATGCCCTTCGCGGTAATCAGGAACCGGCGGTACAGCGCAGCTTGTTAGGCAGTAAATTATGTTTGCACCTCGCTGAACGCGAAACCAGCCAGGAAAACCGCGAGAAGCTCGCCGCCGAAGGCGTAAGTTTTGCCGAGGCCGCCCTGGCGCATGGAGGCAGCGGCGAAGGTGCGGTGCACTACTACCTGGCGGCCAACCTCGGCCTGGCAGTGCGCGAACATCCCACGCTGGCCATAGGGAACCTTGGTCGGCTGGAAGATGAGATGAAACAGGCGCTGGCCTTGAGTCCCGACATCGACAGAGGCGGAGCGCTACGCCTATTGGGGATGCTTTATCTCAAAGCACCGGCCTGGCCCAATGGCATCGGTGATCGCGACAAAGCACTCGAACTGCTGGGAAAAGCAGCCAGGGAATATCCTGAGCAACCGCTAAACCACCTGTTTTATGCCCAGGCACTTTGGGATGAAGGCGACGAGGAATCCTTAAGCCGGTATGAAAGCGAATTCGCTCTGGGGCAGAAGCTGTTGTCCGAGGGCAATTGGGGATACAACAAGGAGCCCTGGAAAAAGGAATTCGACGCGTTTGCACTGGAATGCGGAGCAGCCGGCTCGGCGCAACAGACGTCTGTGCCGCAAACTCAAAAATAACATAGCAAGTCCAGTTCGGGAGATAACGAAATGAGCGACATATTTATTAGCTACAACAACAATGACAAAGCAAAAGCAAAGCTTTTTGCTACACTCTTGGAGCAGCAAGGCTGGTCGGTGTTTTGGGACAAGAACATACCTCCGGGGAAAAACTTTGACGAATATATTGGCGAACAGTTGGACGCCGCGAAATGTGTCATCGTTTTGTGGAGCAAAACTTCAGTTAGCTCGGACTGGGTTAAAGAGGAAGCGCAGAGAGGCGCCGCCCGAAAGGTTTTAGTCCCCATTTTTATTGAGCAGGTCGCGCCCCCTTTGGGTTTTGGACGCATTGAGGCTGCGGAACTGATTGATTGGGATGGCGACACAGCCGAAGTGGAGTTTCAAAACCTGTTGCATGCCATTACCCTGCTTCTTCCAGAAGGCGAACGTACACAAACACCAAGACGGCCATCGGCAGTACCAGAACCAAAAATCGCCAAAAAACCAGACAAAGAGTCTAAGACCAGTAGTCAACACAGGTTGCCACGGCTTACTAAAACACACATAATTTCATGGTTGGTCGGAGTGATTTTGTTGGTTGCCCTCGCCACAATCTGGCAAACAGGGAGAAATAGCCAGCCCAGTTATGGGGTAGTTTTTGGCAGCGATGAAGATGCTGCTGGTGCCCAAGCCGAAATAGATAAATACACTCCCACCACGTTTGCCAAGACTGGAATTTATTTACGTGATGGCAAGTACCGAAGCGTCGCGCTGACCAATAATAAAGAGGAGGCCGAAAAGTATCATGACATCGCAAAAGGACTCCCTTATGGCACCGAGAGCATCAAAACCATGGATACCTGGTGCGCCAACCCTGAGCGGACAGATAATTATTGGAGATGCCAAAATAGCCCAACAAAGCAGTAATCTTCATGCCCTCGCCCTGCTTGCCTGGGCTTGGCATCGGGCACAACCGATGGATTGAAGGGACGTTCATCAACTGCCTGTCTAAGTTAATCAATGGCATCGACCCAAAGCGTCACAAAAGCGCTCAAAAGACTTGAGCATTTTGTCTTCCAGCACTTTCCTTCCTACTATATGCTTGACATTACTAGCCATTCCCGCCACCTGGTCGGTGAAGCTGCGTACCTGTTGAAAGATCACCGTGCCGTCGCGATAAGGCAGGCTGCCGGTTATCCATTGGCTGGAGTTATAGGAATGCGGCGCATAGAATTCACGTGTTAGCACCAAGACTCCGCCGTTCCAATCCATATGGATGCGGTGTCTGAGGATTGCCGCCAGACGGCCTTCCACATTTTTTTCCACCCAGGGGAATGCTTCGCGGGCTCCCGGCGGCAATGCTTTCGGATAATCCAGCCAAACCTTGTGCAAGGCTGGAAAGAAACGCGACAGGATGGAACTTGCGTTTGCCGCCTGGCGCAGTTCCAGTGAAGGCTTGGAATCCTTACTCTCCTTCCGCGCATAAGGCGCTATCGCATTCGTACCCCCGCGCCGATAAGCTTCATAGCGTTGTAACAAAATTTCCCGGAAGTGCTCTCCGGCAGCGTCTTCGATGGCCCTTTGGGGCGTTCGCTTGAGCTCCTGCCTGAACGTTTTGAGCTTGTCGATTTCATGGGTGGACAAGTTGAATTCGTCCCCCGGTCCGGCATCCAGCAAAGCCTCGGCTTCTTCCCTGGACAGGACGACTGGCGCCAAAGAGCCCGCCCCGCTATGCTCTGTTAATAGTCCATGGGCTGTAACATCAACGTCTAGCAGATCAGGAGTCTCAAGCCGCAATTGTCCTGCCACCTTGTCCAAAGGAACCGGAAGATACCAGACCAAGCCCACGGCCAGTTCGTCTGCGCTGTCTTCGTTCAAGGCATAAGCGATGGGCTGACCTTGTACCAGTTCGGCAATCTGACCCTTGTCCATCCCCAACACGCCCAACACTTCCTCGGCAGTTGGCGATTCAGCAAAAGCGGGAGTTCCCGGCAGCATAAGATGGATGCTCAAAAGCCAAGCGACGGCGACGGCATGATTCAATTTCCGTGGCATTAAGCGATTCCTGGCAGTGCAGTTAAATGTGGATAGCATACTTGGCGAGTTCACGAATGCGGAAAATCGATTTGATAGGATGTAAGAATTTAAACACAAAAGCTGATAAGCAAAAAATCTAATTAACAGAGGTACTTGTAAAAATCCTTCGACAGGCGCAGGGCGAACGGTGATTTAATTGCATTTTAGCTTGTAGTTGTTTTCAAACGTTAAGGACTGGGTGGCAAACTCAGTCCTGCTTAAGATTAAAACTCGGGGTACCTGAATCAACCGTTTCATCTATGTTCCCAATGAAGGCGATCAAAGACAAAGTTGAATATTGTGAAGGCGATGGGCTTTATCATCAGGAATGGAAATTCTCTTCACTTGGGATTTTCTTGAATTTCAGCTTTCTTATCAAAGTCCATCGCGTATCCCGGATTTTCATTGGCTCAGCTTCAGAATAAACAACTGTCACATCAAGACAGTATGAATAATTTAGGTCAGAGAAACACAATACCTTTCGAGAAGCATACTTAAATAAATAATCATGCAAAAGCCGAACGGCCCGTGCATAGCTACCGATAGTGTTGCCGCTCATGCCTTGAAGCTTCAACGTTCTGAGGTGACGATAGTAGTATTATCGAAATGCGCTTGTGCTGTAGCATCCATGTTATACTTCAATGAATCGTACTCGACATTGACTACAGTTAGGGTTTAAGCCTTAAGAGATTTTTTTCCGCCGCGCTAGCGGCTTCGTGCAACTACTTGAACTACTTGACAGGTTTTAGCAATTTGCAAACCTTGAGGCGCAACGGCTTACGCCGCTACAATAATCAAGACCACACCGTGTTAACAGCCGTGCTTACGGCAGGAAACATCAACCGTAAGCAGCGCGATGTATGGCAAGTCAACATTGATATGAACTATTACGAAGATGTTCGTCAGTAGCCCGGTCGTGTCGGACGTTAAATTTTCCATCATTATCCCAACCTACAATCGCCCTCGGCAATTGCATAATTGTTTATCGTCATTGGTAACGCTCAATTATCCGCGTGAATTATTTGAAGTTATTGTTGTCGATGACGGCAGTCGAACTGAGCAGAGTGCAGTTATTGACGCAGTTGTCAGGAAATTGAACATAAGCTTAGTCAAACAAAAAAACTTGGGGCCGGCAGCGGCGCGTAATGTCGGGGCGAAACACGCTAAAGGTGACTTTTTAGTGTTTATCGATGACGATTGTTATCCTGATGTGCAATGGCTTAAGGTGCTGGCGCAACAGTTACAAAAAAACCCACAGTGCCTTATCGGCGGGCGAACGATTAATGCGCTGCTTGATAATCCCTACGCAGCAACCAGTCAATTGATCTTTGATGTTGTTTATCAACACTATAATGCCAACACCAAACACACACTTTTTCTTGGGGCCAATAGCATGGCAGTATCCGTACAGTTATTTCAAAGCCTTTGTGGCTTTAACATAAATTTTCGCACGGCAGAAGATCGCGAATTTTGCGATCGCTGGCTTACTCAAGGATACTCAATGCACTACTGCGCCGATGCCATTGTTTACCATACTCACGCACTGACGTTGGCCGGCTTTTGTCGGCAACATTTTAACTACGGACGCGGTGCCTATCGGTTTCATGCGTTATGCGCATCACGCCAATCGGACAGTAGACATAAGGCCATTAAACTCCACAGCAATTTCCGTAATTGGCTTGTTGACCCGTTGCGTCAATTAGAGAAATCCAAACGTTTAGCCACTGCTGCACTATTAATACTCTGGCAAGTCGTCAATGCACTGGGCTTTCTTTGGCAAGCCGGATTTTCGACTGTAAAACCGTAAGCGGCTTATGATTACCAAAGAACTTAACGCCATTAAACTACTGCTGCCGTTACTCCAACCTTACCGCTGGGTTGTGGTCATAATGGTCATTGCGGGAGTTTGTGCTTCTTTAGCCGAGGGGATAGGGATAAGTTTATTGGTGCCATTATTGCAAAGTGGTCAGACAGGCATTGAAAAAAGCAATAACGCAGTATTTACGTTGTTAGACGAATTGGTTAACCACTTTGCCGGTGAGCAAAAAATCATTGCCATTACCTTGATGATGCTTGTTGTCGTCCTGTTAAAAATGGTGCTTTCCTATTTATATTCTTCGCTATGTGTAGGCTTGACCAGTCATATTGAACACCATTACCGCTGCTTGGTATTTGAACAATTTCTCGCCGTTTCGCAACCCTTTCTTGATAAGCATCCCAGTAGCCAACTGCTTAACAGTCTCAGCAACGAAACCAAGCAAATGGCGACGGCTGTTGCATCCCTGATATGGATAGCCATTAATTTTTGTACTTTATTAGTTTTTAGTTTGTTGCTTCTCATGGTGGCTTGGCATTTGACACTGGCTGTAGTTACTGCCTTGCTATTGGTAGTAAAAATTACCCATTGGCTAACTTCGGGTAGCAAAAAACTAGGCCGGCAATGTATCGACACAGCCAACCAACTCAGCCATCGCACCCTGGAAACCTTAACGGGCATACGCACCATCCGCGCATTTGGACAAGAAACCTATGAGTACAAACGCTATCAGGAAAATTCTGAGCTTACCTATAAAGCGTTCGTCAAGCGAATGCTGGCAGTAATGCTGGCCGACCCGCTTACCGAAGGTTTGGCGGCGATGGTGTTAGTCGGCTTTATGTTTGTCGCCTTTCAGGGCGCGTTGTCGTTATCGGTTTTGATTACCATTATTTTTATGTTGTACCGTTTGCAACCGCCCATCAAAAGCATTACTTATAACTTTAGCCAGATTACCGCCTCAACTGCCTCGGTGACAACTATTCTGGCGTTTTTACAGCGTGATGATAAACCCTATACCTGCTCGGGTTCGTTGCAATTAACCGCTTTGCAACAAGCCATACGCTTTGAAAACGTCTCGTTTTATTACGAACATCCTGAGCAAATGGCACTAACGCAGCTCAATTTGACTATCCCATCAGGTAAAATAACCGCCATTGTGGGCGCCTCTGGTGCCGGTAAATCGACGCTGATTAATTTAATTTTACGTTTTTACGAACCGACGGCGGGTAAAATTTATGCCGATGAACTGCCCGTCACGGAATTGGACTTACGGGTTTGGCGCAGTCTTATCGCCTTGGTCAGTCAAGACATTCATATTTTCAATGCCACGCTTTTAGAAAATATCGCTTATGGATCCCCCGGCGCCAACCGTCAAGACATAATCAAAGCGGCTAAACAGGCACATATCGATGAATTTATTGTACAACTGCCAAAAGGTTACGATACCGTAGTGGGTGAGCGCGGCATGAAACTTTCAGGCGGACAAAGACAACGTCTTGCCATCGCCAGGGCCATCATGCGTAATTCTGACATTTTAATTTTGGATGAAGCTACCAACGCCCTGGACACGCTTTCAGAACGCTTGATACAACAAGCCATCGAAACATTGCAGCAAAACCGGACCCTTATTGTCATTGCTCATCGCTTGTCTACTATCGAACATGCCGATAATATTGTCGTATTGGATAAAGGCAGGCTGGTGGAGCAAGGCAAACGCAATGAACTATTGATGTTAAAGGGCTACTTTTCGGCGTTACATACTGTTCGCGCATGAAAATTCGGTTTTTAAAATCTCCACACCTTACTAGAGCTCTCGGCAACTGTTCCAGACCTTGCCCCTACCTTCTCTGCTTCCGTTCAGTCGTCCAGCTGGAGGGGGCGAAAGTGCCGGATTTTAATGCGCGATGAGTATATTTGGCGCAGCAGCGGGAGCTAGCAGACCATAAAAACGGTTGTTGGTTGTCATTAGTGTCCATATAGGCCGCCTTCTCAATGAACGCTTATTGAGCGAGTTCTTAGCATGCAAATTAAAGGCATAAAATATATCGCGCTATTACCTCCTGAGGGCTACGGGGTAGCTGCAAAACGACTCATTTTAGCTTTAGCTGAAACGGGTATCCCCATTACTTTTAAGCCTTTAGTGCCTGGAGGTTCTTGGGATTTATATTTTGAGAAATACCAAGGTGCGAGTCTATTGGATAAAGACCTTGAACCCTTATGCAATAAAAAAATCGATTACGATTGGGTAATTATTCATACTACGCCGGAATTTTATCCAAACTGTGTCAAAGAGGAACAAGGCAAAAAAATTATTGCGCATACTGTCTGGGAGACGGACAAAATTCCTTCCAGTTGGCATAATTACTTTCAAGGAATTAATCGAATAATAGTGCCCTGTCAATGGAATAAAGATGTTTTTATTCATTCTGGAATCACAAAGCCAATAGACATATTGCCGCATATTTGCTTGGAAACAGAGCCCAATCGAAATGGATTGGCCAGTTCAGGACAAACGTCTTATGTTTTTTATACAATCGGCGTTTGGTCAAGCAGAAAAGCCATCAGTGACGTTATTCGCGCATACCTGAAAGCGTTTAAAAAAGAGGATGATGTCTTATTAATTGTAAAGACTAATGAAAGGGATCTTACTAAGCAAATGTTGGGCAAATTTAGGATTAAAACCAGGCAAACTATAAAAGCTTTGCAGTTATGTTATCCCTTTTCTGCCAAGATAAAATTGATAACCGATAAAATTAGTGATGAAGAAATAATTGACTTACATATAAATTCAGATTGCTATATTTCACTGTCTCATGGCGAAGGATGGGGATTAGGAGCCTTTGATGCCGCTACCCTAGGCAATCCCGTGATTATGACAAGGTTTGGCGGGCCATTGGCGTTTTTGCAACCCGAGCTTTCCTATCTGGTGAATTACTCTATTGTTCCTGCAAACGCTAAAGGTCATGAAAAATATATTTTTACCGCAGATCAAAATTGGTGTGCGCCGGATAGCAAACACGCTGTCGAATTAATGCGTCTAGTTTATGAAAATCAAACCCCGGCTAAGGAAAAAGCCATTAAATTACAACAACAAATCAAAGAAAAGTTTAGCGCGGAAGCGGTCGTTCAACAGTTGCTTGCCATTCTTTCCAGGAATTAATCCCGTGGGCGAACACACTCCAACTAAGCATTTAACAAAAAGTCAGACTGTATTTTGAGCCGCATCCGATGAGAATACCTAATATATTTCATTTTGTTTTTGGATTAAAAAAACAAACCGAGCCTTTTCATTTGCTTTATTACCTCTGCTTGGAATCCTGTATTCAGGTTAATTCTCCGGAAAAAATCTATCTTTATTATCATTATGAGCCTTATGGCCCTTATTGGGATTTAATTAAACCCAAGTTAATTTTAGTCAAGGCTTCATTACCAAAATTTATCGAAGATTATCAGTATCAGGAAAAAATTATCACACGGTTTAAATATGCCCATCTGGCGGATTTTGTGCGTCTGGAAAAAATAGTGGAGCAAGGCGGCGTTTATGCCGATATGGATACGCTGTTTGTTAATAAGCTGCCATCCTTTTTATTTACAAAGGATTTTGTTATGGGTAGAGAATCAGATGTATTTTGTCCATCGGCACAGGCTTTAAAGCCTTCGCTCTGTAATGCTTTTATGATGTCGGCCCCTGGAGCAACATTCGGGCAACTGTGGCTTGCTAAAATGGAGCAAGCCTTTGACGGTAGTTGGTCCAAGCATTCCTGTTTTTTACCGCAGGAGCTGAGCGAGCAATACCCTGATGCCATTCATATCGAGCCGCCGCGTTCTTTCTACAGGCATTCCTTTACTCGTGACGGCATTTATACGCTGCTGCAGGGTTATGATGACGATTATACAGGCATTTATAGCATGCACTTGTGGAACCATTTATGGTGGGACAGATGGCGTAAAGATTTTTCCGATTTCCACGGTGATTTATTAACCCAGCACTATATCCGTATAAAGAATACGACTTACAATGTCATTGCCAGAAAATATTTGCCTGAAATTTGTGCCGATCAGTCTACCTCTCTTCTGAATACCATAAAGTCCTATTTTGGTTTTTCTTAATTAGTGAACCTTCAGAATGGCTAAACCCAGGCTTTTATTTATAACCTCGGTCTTGCCGTCAGCAACGGGCGGCGGCAGTGCAATGCGGGCATATCAGTTTATCGAGGCTTATAGTGTTCAATATGAAATTGCGCTTATGCTAATTGATTTCGGGTATTACCATAAAGTGACAACAAGTGAACTATCAGCATTCTGTTCCGATATTGCCATTTTCAATCTGCTTAAGCTGCAAACCTTTACATCGCTGGTAAAACGGATGCTGTTCAGACTGAACGTCGGGCTTTATTTTAAGTATTTTCGTCAGCCGTCAGAGCTGCGTTTTGTCAGCAAAAAAAACTTTGCTCAATTTAAAGCCTGCCTTAATAACCAAAGCTTCGCCATTATTCATGTCTTCAAGTTTTATCTTTTGCCGTTTGCCTTAACCTTTAAAAAAAACGCCGATGGACTTCGTATCTGGCTGGATATGGATGACTTGGAGTTTTTGACCCGGCAAAGAATTGCGAATTTATACGCGGCCAATAACAATAAAAAATTGGCGATGCGTTGGCAACAGGATGCCGAACAATATGTAAACTGGCAAAATCGCTATATCCGGGAGTTAGATCGAATTTATATTTGTTCGGAAATTGATAAGAGACGGTTACTGGATAGCTTCTCATTGGCTACCATTAAGGTCGTACCCAATGCTTTACCGGTGCCCAGGGTAACGCAAGAAGAACCTTCCTCCGAAGTTTTTACTTTTTTGTTTATAGGTAATTTTAATTATTACCCCAATGAAGATGCTATTGACTATTTTTGCACCGACATCATGCCTATTATTAATGCCCGAATCAGCCAACCAATACAGGTGAAAGTCATTGGTGCGGGTTTGAATAAATCGGTGCAACGTAAAATATCGTCCATAGCCAACATGCAATATTTGGGTTATGCGGATACCCTGGTGCATTTATATGCAACAGCCAATACCATTATTGTCCCCATTCGTGCGGGCGGTGGTACGCGCATTAAGATACTGGAGGCTTTCAGTCATCAACGGCCTGTTGTTACGACAACAGTCGGCGTGGAAGGTATCGATGCGGTTCATAATCAGCACGTACTAATAGCCGACACGGCACAGGATTTTGCCGACCAATGTCTCAGCTTAATTAATAACGCCGATTTGGCAGCCAATCTGGCGAGTAATGCCTGGCAACTCTTTTGCCGACATTACAGCACAAACTCACTGCCTTTAACGCTGATTGAGCAATGACAATGCTAGGAATAAAATATATTTCCCTCTACGATAATTCCGGATATGGTCGAGCCGCAAAAAGTTATCTGTTAGGTTTGGCAGAAACCGGCATACCTATAACCTGGACACCGATGATTCCCGGAAATAGCTGGCGGTTGGGTTATGAACCGTACTTACTCGATACTATTGGCGATGCTCAATTGGACTGTTTTTGCAATAAGCCAATTGACTACGACTGCGTCATCATTCACACCGTACCCGAATATTACCCGCTTTGGGGGGCCAGAGAAACAGGTAAAAAAATCATTGGCTATACAGTTTGGGAAACCGATTGTATACCCGATCATTGGCTACCTTTATTAAACGGTGTCCATCAACTGTTAGTGCCTTGCCATTGGAATAAAGAAGTCTTTCAAAAATGCGGTGTCACACCACCCATTGCTGTTATTCCGCATATTATGGAACAGCTGCCCAGCATTTCGCCGGCGGATTGGCTGAATATTGCAGAAGACGATTACGTTTTTTACTACATAGGCACCTGGACCAATCGAAAAGCACCCTGGCGTATGCTTGAGGCTTTTTGTCAAACCTTTACCGCTACCGATAAGGTTACGCTGGTGCTTAAAACCAGCCGCGAGGATTTTAGTCGACGTTTTTTTAATCGTTTTCATGGCAGTTCAAAACGGGCATTTAAGCTTCTGTTAAAAAATTATGCCTCGCCTCCCAGGATCAAGTTCATTATCCGAGAATTGACTGATACCGAGATATGGCAATTACATAACCGAGGTGATTGTTTTTTTTCCTTAACAAGAAGCGAAGGCTGGGGGCTTGGGTCTTTTGAAGCCGTGAATTTGGGTAAGCCGGTTATCATCACCGGATTTGGTGGACATCTGGATTATTTATCCGAGGATTTATCCTATTTGGTTGATTATCAACGGATTCCCATTGACAACAGATTGAATTGTGCCTCATACACGCATAACCAACATTGGGCTGAAGCTGATTTATGCGATGCCCGAAAACAGCTGAAAGCAGTTTATAACCGTCGATTGTTGGCCAAACAGCGGGCTGAAAAATTACAAGCCCAAGTACAACAAAAGTTTAATCGACATTGCGTGACCAAACAGTTCCTAGCTGCAATCGTTGGTTGACAATGCATCGCTCACACACCGGAGCGCGAGAACGGTGTTAACTGGCATATAGCCAGACTATCCGAAGGAGGGAAATTCTCTGTGACGACAATCAATAACTCCATTGAACCAAAACTTTCCATTATTATTCCTGCCTATAAAGCTCGTTCGACAATTATTGCCTGCCTAACTGCATTAATGCAGAGCAGTGCGGGAATCAATACCGAAATCATTGTTGTGATTAGTGCCAATGACGGTACCGAACAGCTCATTGCGGAGCATTTTCCCGAGATACGGCGCTTGTGTTTTAGCGAACGCTGTTATGCCGGTATGGCCCGCAATAGGGGGGCTGCTTACGCAACGGGGGACATTTTGTTCTTTCTTGATGCCGATTGCCAAATAGTGAGCGGGGCTTTACAAAATATCATCACTGCCCATCAAAGTAGTGCCGCAGCGATGATCGGCGGTGCTTTTCTTAATGCCGAGCCCAGTAATCTGATTGGCTGGAGCGATTACTTCGCCTCATTATGGCCGTGGTTGCCACGAACAGACAACATACGTTGCGAACGCAATGACCTGGCCAGCGGTTGCATGACCATTAAGCGTTGGCTGTTTGAGCGTTGCGGTGGCTTTAACGATGAATGTTATGGCGAGGATACCCAATTATGCTGGTTACTGCGCAGGCAAGGATACACACTGTTATTTGATGCCGGCATTTGTGTCTATCACACCAGTACCAGATCATGGCAAGGATTGCTAACAAAGCGTTTTGCCATGGGCAAAACTTTTGCCCACTTACGCATTCGTCAGCCAGATTGGTCCAAACATCGACGTTTAGGGTATGCGCTGGCCTCACCCTTAATCCCCAGCGTGTTGTTGTGTCGTGCGGCACTGGCAACCTTAAAAGCACGCCGCTACTTTAAAGAATTCATACTGGCATTACCTCTCACCTGTTTGATTTTAACAAGCTGGTCATTGGGTGAAGCCGTGGGTTATTGGCTTGCTGATGATGACTAATCGGTAATGGGCAAGTTCCAAAATACGCAGCTTGTAGGCAGGGATTCAAGTCAGGCTATGCTGCCCTGGGCAAGCAATGGGGTCAGACTCGATTGATTTAAATAAACTAGCCCGGGTAGGTTAACATGGGGTATCACTCTGGGTTGAGCAAGAAAAAATTATATGTCATCAACCTTAAAGCGTTGGGTTTGCCCCATGCCCCATCGGGAAAATAAAATGCATCGCACAAGAGTTTTTTGTTTGATTTGATTTGCATGTTATAAAAATCAGGGTAAGCTGAATTCTCTTAATCGTGTAATAAAAGCTGGTTTTACTTAGAACTTATAATCAATTACTGAGGTAATAGTGTTTTTTCCGCTGTTAGCATCAATAAAATTAACGAAATTTAAGTTGAGTAACCCTCTCAACTGGGAGTGGTATTGCAGTGCAAATTAAATTTTCATTTGATTCATCCAAGCCGGTTGCTGGTGAAGCAAGCATTGAGATAAATAAATCGATTAACGATGTTTTTTCTTATATTGGTGAGCATTTTTATGATAATTACCCTAAATGGGCAGTAGAAGTTGTTGAATTTGAACCATTAGATGGGAAAGATGTTTTTGTCGGGGCCAAAGCAAAGCAGGTTCGTGAAGAACACGGTTCAAAAGTTGAATCAATTTTTGAAATTATTGATTATCAACCCACTAATAAGCTTATTTTTAAAGGCTTGACTGAACCCTATAAACACAGTTACTTATTGGAAAGCCACGCGGAAATGCAATCCACACGTTTGACTTATCGTTTTGAACTATCAGAAATTGAAGTTTTTATGCGTCCATTTGTAAAACTGATTCGTTCTGCCATTGAAGAGGGCGCAGAAAATACAGTTGAAAACATCAAAAATTTGATCGTCGCCGATACCAGCCAGAATTTGGTAGCCTCTTCGTAGAAATTATAAAAATTGGAGTTTAAATATGCCTTTTATTGTTGAAAAAGATAGCGGCCTTATTCCGCAAGTGCTCTCCGCTATTCTAGATGAGTGTGTTAATGGCGTAACGTTAGCTGATCCGGATTTAGATGATGCCCCAATTGTATACGCCAATAAAGCCTTTGAACGTTTAACGGGTTATAGCCAGGAAGATATCATTGGTCACAATTGCCGTTTCCTTCAAGGCGAAGACAGGGATCAACCGGGACGTTATCAAATTCGTGAGGCAATGGAAAAACATGAATCAGTTGAAGTCACGTTGCGGAATTATAAAAAAGACGGAACCTTGTTTATTAATCGTTTGAAAATAACGCCCTTGTTCGATAGAAAGCAACGCGTAATATATTATTTGGGTGTGCAGTACGATGTCACTGACAAGGTTAACGCCAGCAATGAAATTAAAGAGTTAAACGATTTATTAAATGCTATGAAAAAATAAAACCAAAGGTTTATCAAAAATAATGCAAAACAAAAGGTTCGTTTATGAATACCAATAGTGATGGTGACATGCTTTTTATTCAGGGTTTATTTGGTCTTGCGATACTCGCCTTTATCGCACTGATAATTATCGAGAAGCGTAGTCCCTATCGTCAATTTCCCCAGAAAGTTTACAAGGAATCATTTTTTACCAATACTACGGCATTTTTGGTCAACAACCTCATTTTGTCAGTTATAAGGGCCTCATCCTTATTTTTTGTCGCCCAACAGTTTGCCTCCTTTGGCTTGTTGAGCGGCATGGCTAATGGTCCTGTTAAATGGCTGCTGGCTTTCGCATTGTTTGATCTGGCCATCTACCTTTGGCACTTTGCCAGTCACCATAACGACTTTCTATGGCGATTTCATAAAATACATCACAGTGACAAGGGCTTTAATGTTTCTACCGGATTTCGTTTTCACATATTCGATTTGTTACTGGAACTTATTTATAAAAGTGTTTTCGTCGTCGTTATTGGTGTGAATGCTTATCTGATACTTGCTATAGAGGTTGTTGAATTATTTTTCATATTTTTTCACCATGCCAATATTCGTGTTCCCAACGAAGAGGCCATTTCACAAGTGTTTATTACACCTTCATTACACCGAACCCATCATTCAACCTTGCGTGTAGAACACGATAGTAACTATGGTATTGTTTTTTCTGTCTGGGATCGGCTGTTTGGAACCCGCAAAGAACTGGTCCCTGAACATATCGGCCTCGATTTAATTGAAGCGGGGAATTACATACAGTTGTTCTCACTGGCCTTTATTAC
This sequence comes from uncultured Crenothrix sp., assembly GCA_964450225.1. GTDB lineage: Bacteria > Pseudomonadota > Gammaproteobacteria > Methylococcales > Methylomonadaceae > Methylobacter_C. The sequence continues at coordinate 25,877 of CAYVFT010000029.1, forward strand.
CGAACTTAAAATCAAAAAATTATGGTCATGGATCCCTAAAGGAAAATAATAATGGATAGCTTTTCCCGGTTTACGCGCATCGACTAACTGTCGGCTAACTAAAACAATGATAATAAAAACAAAAAAAGACATTCCCGCCAGTGAGATTACCAGCCCTTCGGTTTTCAAGAAGCGGCGTCAGATCATCAAGGCTACGTTGGCGGCTATGCTTACCGGTGGAGCTATTTCGCCGGCACTGGCCAACAGCGAGCTACCTGTTTGGGGGAATTTCCCAAAAAGCCCTGTTTCTAGCGATTCTTTGACCGTTACGCCTGCTGAAATCACCAAAAACCATACGAACTATTACGAGTTCTCCTTTAATAAAAAAGACGCAACCAGCCTGGCGCAAAATCTGGTTACCGATCCCTGGTCTGTAGAGATCAGCGGCGAAGTGGAAAAGCCCGGTAGTTATCATTTGGAAGACATTTTAGGTCAGCAGACTCTTCAGGAGTATATCTATCGCCTTCGTTGTGTCGAGGCGTGGTCCATGGTTGTGCCCTGGGTGGGTTTTCCGCTGGCCAGTTTATTGAAAACGGTTAAACCTTTATCAACTGCCCGTTTTGTAAAATTTACCGCTGTTTACCAACCACAAGTCATGCCTAAGCAACTTGCTAATGCCATGTTGGAATGGCCTTATGTCGAAGGTTTGCGCATTGATGAAGCCATGCATCCTCTGACAATATTGGCTGTTGGTATGTATGGAGAGAGTCTGCCAAAGCAAAATGGCGCGCCATTGCGTTTGGTTGTGCCCTGGAAATACGGCTTTAAAAGTATTAAAGCGATTGTAAAAATCGAGTTGATAAAAAGAGCACCGATTACAACCTGGAATAAATTTGCACCCAATGATTATGGTTTCTATTCTAATGTGAATCCTGCAGTTGCCCACCCACGCTGGAGTCAAAACAGTGAGCGCCAATTAGGCAGCAGTTTTTTTACCCCACGTCGACAAACTGAATTATTTAATGGCTACGGTAATCAAGTAGCGTCTTTGTATAGTGGTATGGACTTGAGGCATTTTTTCTAATGACTTTTCGCTTCAACAATTTGTATTCCTTAACTCTGGCCGTTTGTTTAATACCAATGTTATGGTTGCTTATTGATACTGCTTTCGACAATTTAGGACCAAACCCTATTCAAGCCCTGCATATTCGCCTGGGGGATTGGTCATTACGTTTTTTGTGGCTGACGCTCGCGATTACACCCATTCAAACGGTTACCAAATGGCGCGGTATGGCAGAGTACCGGCAATTGCTCGGGTTGTACTCTTTCTTTTATGCGACTTTACATTTGCTGGCCTACTTGCTGGTAGATCATGCTCTAGTGTGGTCAATTATTGGTATTGATATCATTGAAAGCCAGTATATTTGGTTTGGGGTGTTGGCTTACAGCATCATATTGTCATTAGCGCTGACATCGCCTAAATGGGCTAAAAAGCGCATGGGTAAAAACTGGAAAAAACTTCACCGCTATATTTATCTGGCAGCAGGTGCAGCCATTATTCACTATTACTGGCAACTCAAAGGTAATCTGGCGGAACCACTCTTTTATTTGGTAATCATCTCTTTATTACTGGGCTTTCGCGTTTTAGTCTGGGTTAAAAACCGTCAATTAACCAGATTGATGATTCCAACCGGCCAAAGGGTATTCGTCGTGCCGGTAAGACAAGTTGAGATGTCGGAAACGATAAACGATCAGCAATCATCGATGCAAATAGGCCAGGTTAACCAAAATTCCTAACCTGACGTACTTTATTGTATCGACTGGATAAACCCCAAGCAGCTTTGCAAAAAAACACGAATACCTGTCATAGTCATGAAAAAAATTCCAATCGGCATCAGCAGTTGTTTACTCGGGCAGGAAGTACGTTTTGATGGCAGTCACAAACGTGATGCCTATATTGTCGGTACGCTCAGTGAATATTTTGAATTTCATCCGTTTTGCCCGGAAGTGGCAATTGGCTTGGGCATACCCCGGCCTACCATTCATCTGGTAAAAATCGACAATGCCATACGCTGTGTCGGCATTAAAGACCCGAAGCAGGATGTAACGGATCGTTTGCGCGATTATGCCGCGCAACAAAAAGAGAGCCATGCCGGCTTATGCGGTTATATTCTAAAAAAGGATTCGCCCAGTTGTGGCATGGAGCGTGTCAAGGTTTACTCGGGCGGTCAGCCACACAGGGATGGTTTCGGTATTTATGCGCAGGAGATGATGCGGAATAACCCGCTGATGCCGGTAGAAGAAGAGGGCCGTCTCGGCGATCCGGGATTACGCGAGAATTTTATCCAGCGCGTTTATGTGCTCTATCGATGGAAGCAATTATTAGCGGAAGGCCTTTCAGTCCAAAGCCTCACCCGTTTTCATGCCCGTCATAAACTGATCATTATGAGTCATGCGGATTATCGCGAGATGGGCCAAATGTTAGCGGGCTTAAGCAAAGATAATCTGGCGCAGGTCGCCGAGCAATATATCTTGCAGCTCATGAACACCCTCAAAACCGTTGTTAACCGCGCCAATCATGTCAATGTTTTGCAACATATCCAGGGCTACCTGAAAAAGGAATTAAGCGCCGATGACAAGGCAGAAATGCGCGAACTTATTGAGCGTTATCGTGCTGGTGAAATACCGTTGATTGTCCCGTTGACCTTGCTTAAACATCATTTCCGTAAATCACCCGATCCTTATATCGAGGAATCTTATTACATGTCGCCTTACCCGCAGGAATTGCAACTCATCAATCAATTGTAAGCTCATGGCAAAAATTTTAATTATTGGCTGCGGCGCTATAGGTACGCAACTGGCTCATGTTCTTTCGGCTAAAGGTCACCAGGTAACGGGTTTAAAACGAAAACCACCGGAAACAGATGGCGGTATGGTTAATTATTTCACAGCAGATATAACTTCATCCGCAGATCTTGAAGACTTGCCCGCAGATTTTGACGTCCTGTATTTTATTGTTTCGCCCGACGGACGTAATGAAGAAAGCTATCATGAAATTTATGAATCAGGATTGAATAATCTGCTCAATAAATTTTCGCTGGCAGGCTCCAATCCGTACTGGATTTTTGTGTCTTCAACCAGTGTTTATGGCCAGTCACAAGGTGAATGGGTAGATGAAAAATCCATTGCAGAACCGGAGTCTGTTACCAGCCGACTGATCAGGCAGGCCGAGCAAAGATTGATGGATTTGAACCCCGAAAATATCATCGTACGCTTTTCCGGTATTTATGGTCCAGGCCGTGAATACCTGTTAAGAATGGCCAGGCAGGCACCTGCTATCCAACAAAATCCGCCTTATTTCACCAATCGCATTCATCAGCAGGATTGTGTTGGCGTGTTGGCGTTTTTACTGGAACGCCGTCTCGCGGGTGTTGGTTTGGAACAATGTTATTTAGCCAGTGATGATGATCCTGCACCAATGTGGGAAATCATGTCATGGCTGGCTGAACATATGCACTGTCAACCGCCGACAGTAAAAAGTATCGACAAGCATTGTGTGATGAATAAACGTTGCAATAATCAACGCTTAAAAGCCCTGGGTTACAAATTTCTCTACCCCGGCTATAAAGACGGCTATATCGAGTTGATTAAATGAAGTTTCTGACTATCTCTGTTCAAAGTTTCTTAAACCTAAACATTGCTAGTCATGTCTCTGAACCAGCATGTAGGTAATACCCAAAGCTACTACTACCAACGCAGAAGCACTCACATATTGAGGATCTAGGTGTTTGTAATCAAAAACGATGACTTTTCGGGAAATAGCCATTAGTGCGGTAGCAACTACCAATTTAACCGGAATCACGTCACTTCGAATGTATAAGGTTATGTTTATAAAGATTTCAATCGCTATCAAGACCACCAAAAAGGCTCCGAAGGTTTCCAGCAAATCATTAGTTGATATCACTAAATAAGGAGGGTCGCTGATTTTGCTGTAAATAGTTACAAGTACATCGAAAATGCTCAACAGAATGACGCCAATCATTAACAAGGCTAATATTTTTACTCCTCCACGAATGGTAAGGTGCAAAAATCGTATAAAGGGATCATCGTGTTCTGTCGGCAGTTCTTCATGGCTGACTGTACTTACTTGTTTTACCAGCTTACCACGCAGATGGGTTAATAAAGGACCAATAATGTTTTTATGGGATACAAAACCTGATGGCGTAAAATCGTGTTCAAAAAAGTCATTAAGACCGTCCATTTTGCTTAATTCTTTGGCATCTATTTTTTCAAACCCCATGCTCCAGTAAGGAAACGCCCGTTCGGTAATTTTTTCTTTTTGAATCAAGGTAACGTCCTTGTGGCGCTCATCTTTTTCTATCATCGCGAAGACGCTGTTAACCGTGGCTTCATCACCCTCCAATACCTGAAAAAAAGTACCGTTTGCATAAAGAAGAATGCCCGTTATATTTTTAGCGCCGTTATTTATCCGGCATTCTTTTAACAGCGTTAACAGATCCTCCGGGCTCCATTCCTTAAGCGCTGTGCTTGCGTAAGTCAGTCTGATCATTGTTGCTTTCCTCGGTGTTGTTATTATGGTTTTATTATTATGATTGAGCCTTTCCTTGTGCTCAGTCATCAATTTACCATGTTATTTTTCTCGACAACAGTAATCCTGTGTAATAAGAACGCCGTAGTGATAACAGGCGGCAATAATGACACCGCGGTGCGGTGCGGTGCGGGGGAGGGCAGGGATTGGCCTGGTTTCAAATTGCGAAGTTGTCCAGGCCAGATTGATTTATAGTGTTTGCACATCAAAATTCGTTTTTTAAATCTCCTCTCCCTAGCTCTCTCCAGCAGGAGAGGGTATAAAGGCACCGAATTATGGAGTGTGATGAGTATACAAATTAATCTAGCGGCTGTTTCAGGCTTGCCAGATCAATAACGAAGCGGTACTTCACATCACTTTTCAGCACACGTTCGTAGGCTTCGTTAATCTGCTGGATCGGGATGATTTCGATGTCTGACGTGATCGCGTGTTCAGCACAAAAATCGAGCATTTCCTGGGTTTCCTTTAAACCGCCAATCAAGGAACCAACGATACGGCGACGCTTGAAAATCAAATTCGCGACAGAAGGGGACGGATGCAGGTGATCAGGCAGACCCACCAGACATAAAGTGCCATCACACTTTAACAATGCCGTGTAAGCATCCAGATTATGCGGTGCCGCAACGGTGTTCAGGATGAAGTCAAAGCTGGCCAGATGCTTTTCCATTTCATCCGGATTTTTGGATATGACTACTTCATCAGCGCCGAGCCGTTTGGCATCTCCTGCCTTGCTGGATGTAGTGGTGAAAAGGACGACATGCGCGCCAAATGCATGGGCAAATTTTATCCCCATGTGGCCAAGTCCGCCCAAGCCAACGATGCCGACTTTGTTTCCCTTGCCAACCTTCCAGTGCCTCAACGGAGAATAAGTGGTTATGCCCGCGCATAACAACGGGGCCACAGCTGCCAGATCAAGCTTATCTGAAACACGTAGCACAAAATCCTGATCAACGACGATCTGTTTGGAATAGCCGCCGTAATTAGTGCCGCCGGAATGTTTGTCAGGGCTGTTATAGGTAAATTCCGCATTATCACAGAATTGTTCCAGATTATCATGGCAGTCCGGACAAGCCCCGCAGGAACCAACCAGACAACCCACACCGACGCTATCTCCGGGCTTAAATTTGCTTACTCCGCTACCCACTTTGGTCACTTTGCCAACAATCTCATGGCCGGGCACCATGGGAAAAACCGAGCTACCCCACTCATTACGCACTTGATGAATATCGGAATGACAGACCCCGCAGTAGAGAATTTCAATCTGGACATCGGTCGGCGCAGGATCTCGACGTTCAAAACTGAACGGCAGCAGGGGAGAGTTGTGATTATAGGCGGCATAGCCAATCGTCTTTTGCATAAAATGCTCCTCGTAAAATTAAAAAATAAATTTGTGAATGTAATATAAGAAAAAATTCAAAGTGTCAGCCAATTACATAAGAATGCCATTGACCGGTACGAGTGGTGGTGGAAGATTGGTTTCACCCAGTTGTTGCCGCAAGTCAATCTCAATGGTCCGGCAGATCGCAGACATGGGCGTATCATTGATGCGGTTCTCAAATGGATCGCGTAGCTCAGCGCCCAAGCGTTCAATAGTCACGAATATAAAAGCCAGCAGGGTTTCCGTGATCATTGCGACAATATCAAAATGCTGGTTGCTCTCGATCAGACTGAATGGGATGAGTATTGCCAATAACCAAACGAAAATACGGGTATGAAAATTAAAACGGTCCGGGAAAGCGGTGCGCTTGATTCGTTCACATCCACCCTGGATATCGTAAAGCCGGTTTAGAGAATCATCGAGCTGCAGCAGCACTTGTTGTTCTCCCCAGTCCCTGGCAATCACACCGCCAATAACCTTGCCCTGTTTTTGTAGCAGTTGGGTTGGAACATTAACGGCGCTTTTTAATTCCATTATTTCGGTACCTGAAAGAAATTGGCCAAGAAATTGCCAATCTGCTTCTGACAGTTTGCCTCCCGAGCGCAGAACGATCCGCAGCGTATTGACGAAAGCCAAGTGCCGGTAAACCAGTTCCTGATGTAATTTTACAGCGTCCTTTTCATCGGGAATATTGGCAAACCGCTTTTCTGCCAGTAAAGTGGTAATCTGTCTTGCCAAGGACCGGCTAGCATTGACAAGTTGCCCCCATAAGCCGCGGGCCTCCCACCAACGGTCATAGCATTGATTGATCTGGAATGCCAGGAAGATCGACATGGCTGTGATAAGCACACCCAAGGGCAATGAAGGCAGTGAAGTATGTTTTAAGGGCAGATATTCGTAGACTAACTCTGCGCCAATCGTAAGGAAAATAAAAAAAAGCAAAGTGATCCAGTCATCACGAAAGGCCCGGAAGACCGTTGTGCCGCCACGAATTATCATTTATTTAACTCCAGACTCTTTGTAAATTGGAAACCTACCCTCGACGACAGCGTTGCGGCATACTCCATGCTGCAAACAAGGAGTAGCGTAGTAATAGTATTCCACAACGTTTAGCAATGATACTTGCAATTCATCAGAAAAGGGTTTTTTCCAAAACCCGATACTCAGGTGAGCCAGGCTTTGTTTGGGTACATTTGCAATCGACAGTTACTTTTTGTTTAAATTCAAGTGCATGTCGCTATTGGGATTACACACGAAATAGCAGAACGCTGGATTGATCCGCATTAAGATCATAGACTCAGACCTCACGGCGATTATGACAAGCTTCCTTTGATTTATTTAAACCCTTTCTGCAAAATACCCGATTTCCCCGCGCGCCAACAACATGGATAAGCCTATGGAGATTAACCCTGCCAAACGCAAAGGCCCGATATTTATCAGCTATGCCCGTAGTGATTCTGCTTGTTGCGAGAAAATAAAAAACGCGTTGGAAAAGGCGGGTATCGATTGTTGGCGGGATACTGACGATATTAAGCCGGGTGAGAAATGGCTGAAGCGTCTTCAGGAAGCTTTGAAACAAGCCCAAGCCATGATCGTACTGTGCAGCAAAGCGTCTGAAAAAAGCGACTATATGGAACTGGAATTTCACGAGGCTAGGGAACTGAAACTAAGCATTATTCCTGTCATTATCGAAGGACAAGATGTTCCCTTTCACCTAAAAGATCGCAATGTGATCTTTCTCGGTGATGACTGGAATGCCGGCATTAATCGCTTGATCCGATGTTTTTATGAAGCGCCAACGCAGCGTCAAGCCGAGCTGGATTGGCTGCAAGCACTTGAACAACAACTGCAAAATATTTACACGCCGTTGGCAGGCGAAAGTCGGCAAAGCCCGAAAAAACAGGTTTCCGTTCCGCAAAACATGGTGCAGCATGCGCTACTGGAACATCTGGCACGGCATTATGCGAAAGACCTTCCCGAGCAGAAAAGAGAGTACGAGGACATACAAAGCGCTTTTAGCCAGGTTTCCCGGGTTGTTCTGTTAGGCGAACCCGGTGCGGGCAAATCGACGACCTTGCGCAAGCTGGCCGGTGACAGCATTGGTGTTGCGCTTACAGACCCCGAAGCCCCGATACCGTTATTCATTTCCCTGGGCGAATGGCGCGATGCAACACAGTCTTTTGATGCTTATCTTGAACAACAGCTGGGGCTACTCGGACCTTATCTGAACCCCTTGGTGCAATCACAACGCTGCCTGTTACTGCTGGACGGCCTCAATGAAACGCCGACCGGTTTGCGGGAACAAAAAGGTGTGCAGCTTAAGCGGTGGCTGCAAGAGGAAAGCCATCGGGAGCTGGTTTGTTATGTAAGTTGCCGGGATCTCGATTACACGGCAGCGATGAATCTCGATCTGGACACGATCCGTATCCGGCCTTTGGACCCGCTGCGTATCCGGGCTTTTATCCGCGATTATTGGCCCGCCCTGACTGGAGAGCAAGGCCAAGCCGATGCGGACAAGCTGTTTTGGGAATTGGGCGGCGGCGAGCCGTTACGCCAAACCTGGCTGGCCTGGCAGCGAGCTGGCGCAACGGAACAGCAGTTCTGGTTCGGTGACGATATTCCTCGTAAGAACCCGGATGTCTATGGCAAAACGAAGGCTCAACACGATGAAATCTGGCGGCAGGCGCTCCATAATCCGCACAGCTTGCTGAAACTGGCTGCCAATCCCTTCATGCTCAGCATGCTGATGGTGGTCTATGCCGCACAGGAAGCCTTCCCGGAAAACCGGGCAGCCTTGTTTTCGGAGTTTGTGGAAACTTTATTGACAAGGGAAAACATCCTCGAACAACGCGATAGTCTGCTTTTAGGGCTTATGCGTCTGGCTTGGGCGATGCAGCAGCAAACAAACAATTCTGACCGGACGGTGCAAACGACATTACCCAGACAACAAGCGTTATTATATGTAGACGGACAGATCTTGCTGCAAAGCGCCCGGGCGAATCTGCTCGATGCCGGTGATGATGTACGCTTTAGTCATCAGTTGCTGCAGGAATATTTCACCGCCCTGATGATGCGGGAAAAGCTGGAAAAAGTTCAACTGGATGCGCACAGTTGTTGGCCTGTCGGACAATTCTGGGAACCTTCCGGCTGGGAAGAAGCGACGGTATTGCTGGCCGGCTTAACTGCTCCCGACTGTAGTGCCGTATTACGCTGGCTACTGCCTGTGCATCCCGAACTGCTGGCGCGCTGTATCCGGGAAGGCGGCGTCCCTTATGATGATTCGGTTCTTGAAGAATTACAGCGATATTGGCAGGGGGCATGGCTTGATAGTAAACAATGGCCCCAACCGGAAGCCCGAGCCAGTCTGGCTAGGGCATTCGGCGTGCTGGGCCTGGATAAGCGCAACGGCGTGGGGCTTAACGATCAGGGGTTGTCCGACATCGACTGGATAAAGATTCCGCCTGGCGAAGTCGTTTTGGAAAATAACAAAGGTACTTTTCCTGTTGCACCCTTTTATCTGGCCCGCTATCCGGTTACAAACAAGCAATTCCAGCGTTTTATAGATGACCCGGAGGGCTATGCCAATCCACGCTGGTGGGCTGAACTGGACGCTAAACCCGAAACGCCCT
>CAYVFT010000030.1:0-35235 GCA_964450225.1 uncultured Crenothrix sp.
TCTACCCAGGAACCGCGCGGGCCACGCGTCTGTTCCTCTATTTGATCTTGCTCCGGATGGGGTTTACCATGCCACATCTGTTACCAGTTGCGCGGTGCGCTCTTACCGCACCTTTTCACCCTTACCTGCCATAAACGACAGGCGGTATATTTTCTGTGGCACTTTCCGTAGGCTCACGCCCCCCAGGCGTTACCTGGCACCCTGCCCAGTGGAGCCCGGACTTTCCTCCATTTTATCTTGACGATAAAACAGCGACTGCCCAGCCAACTCTTTCATCGGCAATTATACAGCATTCATCGTGCCAAAACCAAGCCGGTAATTCATAATGGAAAGATTAACCGTCATTTTTTTTATCCATTGCCAATGCAGCCTGGTACAAGAGCTTCTTTCTAACGCCGGTGATTTCTACAGCCATTGCAACAGCAGTCTTGATGGAACACTCTTGCAATAACACCTGAAGTAACTTTTCCTGCTCAGCGGTAATAGCTTGCTTTTTTTTATCTGCACTTGCCCCATCGACAATAACAACAAATTCACCCTTTCTCATATTGTCATTTTTCTCAACCAACTCAAGAGCATTTCCCAAACTCGTTTTCACTATGGTTTCATGGAGTTTCGTCAACTCCCTGGCAATAACAATTTGACGATCCAATGGCATTATCGCTGCCATGTCTTGTAATGAAGCAAGAATCCGGTGGCTGGACTCATAAAAAGCCCAGGTTTTCGAAGTCATGACTCTTTCATTAAAAAATGCTTTTCGCGCCGACGAGGTTCTGGGTAAAAAACCTTCAAATGAAAACTGGGTAACCGGCAATCCCGAAGCCGACAATGCCGCAATTAACGCGCAAGCTCCCGGTATGGGTACAACAGCCAGGTCAGCATCCTTCACCATTTTTACCAGCGGCATACCCGGATCACTTACCAATGGTGTTCCAGCATCTGAGACCAAGGCAATAGATTCTCCAGCACGCAATTTTTCCAAAAGCAAATAAGAGACTTTATCTTCATTATACTGATGCAATGAAACCAGTTTATTGGTGATACCATAATGCTGTAACAGCATTTTTACATGCCGGGTATCTTCCGCTGCAATCAAATTGACCTGTTTTAATACCTCAATTGCCCTGAAACTTATGTCCCCTAAATTACCTATGGGCGTAGCAACAACGTATAATTTGCCAGATTCAGTTATCATTCGGTACTCTCTTTCACATTACCTCTAAAGTAAATAAACGAAACGCCATAAAAACCATGAGTCGTCATAATTATGCACAACAGTATCTTCGCGAACAGTGCCGAATTATATCAGTATCCTGCTCTTACCTTTTTCCAGAATATCTACATACAGAAGATAAACAATGTTGTTTACTGAACTCAAAGCCAAAGCAGCACACTTGATTCGTGGTGAAAACGCTGAAGAACAAGCCTATAAATTCCTTGTTAGCAAAGGGCTTAAGCCGGTTTGCCGTAACTACCGCTGCAAACAGGGTGAACTCGATTTGATTATGTCCGATAATCAAACACTGGTTATTATCGAAGTCCGCTTCCGCAAAACAGATCAATATGGCAGCGCTGTGGAGAGTGTCACACGGGCCAAACAATCGCGTATAATAGCGGCAACGAATATTTATTTATCATACCAAAAACCGGACCGGCCGGTACGCTTTGATGTTGTTGCCATTTCGGGCAATGGTAAAGTAGAGTGGATTCAAAATGCTTTTTAAATTAATCATCGAGTCATGAGCCTACAAGACAGAATCATCAATCATTTCTCTGACAGCATCCAAACCCAGCAGGATGCCATGACCCAACTCTGTGAACTGATAGAATATGCCTCACAGCGACTGGTTGCAGCCTTACTGAATGATAAAAAAATACTAGCCTGCGGCAATGGCAGCTCAGCAACATGCGCCCAACTGTTATCATCAGCTATGGTCAACCAATTTGAGCGTGACCGCCCGTCATTACCAGCCATTGCATTAACTACAGACACGGCAACCATTACCGCGATAGCCAATGACTACCACTTTGATGACGTTTTCGCCAAACAACTCAGATCTTTGGGACAAAGCGGAGATATATTATTAGCATATATCAATGGTATCAATTCAGCCAGTATCGCCAAAGCAATTGCTACCGCTCATGATAAGGAAATAACGGTTATAGCGTTTACCGGTAATAATGGTGGCATAATTGCACCGTTACTTTTTGAAACAGATATAGAAATACGGGCACCGTCAAACTCAAGCGCGCGCATTCAGGAAATTCATGTACTGATTACCCATTGCCTGTGCGACTTGATTGACCATCAATTATTCGGTTGAAATTCTATCAGGTTTAACCATGAAAAAATCCTTTTTGCCCCTTCTGCTACTCAATAGCCTTTTAATTGGCGCTTGCTCGACTGTTGCAACAGATGGCATGGAAATAACCGAACAATCGCTATTACAAGGCCGCCTTACTCGCGAAGCTATTTTGACTGATAAAGAAATTGAATCCGATGCTTACTCGGAGCTAAATTCGGATGACGAGCTGCTTAATCAGTGTCATATTACTGTAACCGCTTATAACGGCGCGGTTCTGGTTACTGGGGAAGCGCCTAACGAAGAGCTTAGAGACAAAATCATTTCTACTGTCCAAGGCATTCCCAATGTAAAAATGATTCATAACCATTTAATTATCGACTATCCCAGCTCTAACAGCTCACGCGCCAATGACAAATTCATCACCGATACAGTAGTGAAAGCGCTCAGTCAAATTCGGACCATCCCCGATTTTGACCCTTCCATGATAAAAGTCATTACCCAAAACAATACTGTTTACTTAATGGGCTTAGTTCACCGGAATGAAGGCACCGTTGTTATCAACGTGACCAGATTACAACCCGGCATAAAACAAATCATCACGATTTTTGAATACATTGACTAACGTTCCAACTCTACCTGCCGACCTCCTGGTTTTGCTTGCAAAGTTTATTGCTATCGAAAACATTCTTACTGAACCTGAAGACTGTTGGGTTTACGGTTATGACCTTACACGCCTGATACTGGCTTCGGCTACTAGTGATTGAAGTCGACGGACAACTGGAACAACTGGACACCGCTGCCCAAAAAGTAGCCGCCAGTGCAAGGGAACGCGGGGGCTACTAGGCATCAGATTAGCGCAATCTGATGACGAAGTGAAAGCACTTTGGCAAACCAGAAAAGCACTATCTCTCGCCTTATGTAAAGCGGCTCAGAAAAAATCAATGAGTTACAATTTTCAGAATTCGCTACAGCCATTGATTCTTCTGAACGCCTGCGTAACATCAGTTATCCATATAATTCACTACTGCCATCCATATCGCCCGTCTGGTTATACAATAGTGGCCGCCCTTCTTTTAGTCTTGCTGCAGCTATAACTTTACAAACAGCAATTTTATGATCGCCGGCATCGGTGTAGTGACTCACCTGACAATCGAAATAAGCCAGACTTTCCGATAAAATCGGCGCACCGGTTTGATCTTTTTGCCATTGGTAACCTGCCATTTTATCCTTGGCTGAACGGCCAAAATGCTCGGCACTGGCATACTGTTCCCTGCCCAGGATATTAACCGTACACACCCCGCCCGCTTGCAACAACTGATAAGAATAATGCTCAGGATTTATGCTGATTGCCAGTAAGGGTGGATCAAAAGAGACCTGCATGACCCACGCCGCCGTAAACGCATTTTGATGTGTGCCGTCACTGACTCCAATCACATAAACGCCGTGACTGATTTGCTTAAATAATGCGTCTGAATTTTCAATCATGTGTCGCCCGTTCAGGTTTTGCGCAAGCAGTTTGAGATAATTAGGCTTCAAGCACTTTTGGTGGATAAGAGTAGATTTCTACACTACAAGCTAATCCACCAGTTTTATTCGCATCGATAAATCAACTGCTTTCACATTCTTGGTTAAGGCGCCAATTGAAATATACTCAACACCCGTATCAGCAATAATCCGTATGTTATCAAGATCAATATTGCCGGAGGCCTCAAGTTCTATTGCCCCTCTATTCAATTTTACCGCCGCACTCATATCTTCAAGACTAAAATTGTCAAGCATAATCCGATCAGGTTTCGCAGCGAGCGCCTCTTTCAATTCCTGCATGGACTCAACCTCCACTTCCACCGCCACCGTAGTGAGTTCACGCGCCATCTGAATCGCTTTAGTGATAGAACCAGCCGCCATAATATGATTTTCCTTGATTAGTACACCATCATATAAACCAATTCTATGGTTATAACAACCTCCACACGCGACCGCATATTTTTGCGCATTCCTCAGTCCAGGAATGGTTTTTCGGGTATCCAGTACCTTGCAACCAGTGTCGGCAACCGCATCCGCATATTGCCGGGCAACAGTTGCCGTCGCGGACAAAAGTTGTAATAAATTTAACGCAGTACGCTCACCCGTCAGCAAAGCTCTGGCTGAACCACTGAGTTTACATAAAGTCGCATTTTTTTTAACGGCCTCACCTTCAGCTGCCAGCCAGATGATATTAACGCCTGCATCCAGATACTGGAATACTGCATCAAACCATGCCTGACCACAAAGTATCATGTCCTCCCGCGTTACTACTTCAGCCTGCGCGAAGGCAGCTTCAGGAATAATGGCTGCGGTTATATCACCGGGACCTAAATCTTCATCAAGAAAGGATGTTATGTCTGAAATTTTTGAAGTGGCAGTCATAGTTTTATCTGTTGAAAAATAAATAAATGCTTGTTATCCGGCATTCCATTAGTGAAATACAATAACGTAATTCAGCTAATCAATCGAGTCTGATTTCTTTTGGATTGCTGTAAACATAATCGGTAAAGTTTGGCGTTTTTTATAATGAATTGGATGATAGCATTGAATTTACCACGTATAATCATAGTTGTGTTTGCTTTTCAAAATCAGCTTTAAAGCTGCATAAAAGACAAACAAACACTGCATTCATTAACATGGCTGTATGGAGATCATTAGGTAAGTAATAGTAACGATTCAAGGCTGGTGATGACATTAACGTATTCAAGATATAATCCCCAAATCAAGCTTTCATCGGAAGAAATGCTTGAAATCAGCCAGGAAATTAATCGAGAGTTTGCACCAGATTTTTCCATCATAATTCCAAACCCGGATTACCAACACAAACTTTCATCGGAAGAAATGTATGCAATCAGCGAAGAAATCAGACTGGGCTTCGCCCCCAAAGCGTCAAACAACACGAAGAAGCTTGTACTCTTGCCCGTCGACCCCGATCATCTCTATGCCTACTGGAATCTGGGTGATGACAAACAAAACACAGCGCAAATCAATACCGGTAATCAACTGACCCTAAGAATTTATTCGGATTCAGACAAAAAAACGGATATCACCAAAACAAAGCCATGGTTCGACGTTGCCATTGAAAGCGCACAGGCTCAACAAAAATTTTTTTTGCCATCACGGAAACGTGATACAGCTTATAGCGCAACAATTGGCAAACGTTATCCAGATAATAGCATTGCTCCATTTGCCTCTTCCAACATCACCCATGTTCCGTTTGGCAAGGTAACACCGGATCAAATTAAAGAAAGTCAGATAGTGTTTGAGCCCACGCCACAATTTATCAAACCAAGCCGCGAAATTTCCACTCACACAAATAACAGCGCCTCCGGCCAGGGAAACAATCAGTAACTGTTATGAAACTAGGATTCCTGAGCATTATACTCCACGCCCATCTGCCTTATGTGCGACACCCGGAGCACGAGAGCTTTTTTGAAGAAAACTGGTTATTCGAAGCCATTACCGAATGCTACATTCCGCTAATCGGCGTACTTGACCGGCTACAGAAAGATAATGTGAATTATCGGCTGACACTTTCACTATCACCGCCGCTAATCACCATGCTGCGCGATGACTTATTACAAACACGCTACCTGAAGTATCTGCATAGATTGATCGAACTGGCCGAAAAGGAACTTGTCAGAACGCAGAAACATCCTGAATTTCAAAAACTGGCCGAGTTTTACCACCGCTTTTTTCAAAACACCCTGCATACCTATCAAAATCAATACAACTGTAATTTATTGACCGCTTTCAAAAAACATCACACAGCCGGAACCCTTGAATTAATAACCTGTGCAGCAACGCACGGCTTCCTGCCATTGCTCAATGTTAACGAAACGGCGGTTCGCAATCAGATCAACATTGGCATTGAAACTTTTAAAGCCAATCTGGGCTTCTCACCGTCCGGTTTTTGGCTGCCTGAGTGTGCTTACTACCCGGGCCTGGAAGTGATACTGGGCGAAGCAGGCATCAAATACTTTTTTGTCGATACCCACGGTATCATGGATGCGAGTCAGCCACCTCGTAATGGTGTGTATGCGCCGCTGGATTGCGGTAATGGCGTCGCCGCATTTGCACGGGATCCGGAATCATCCAGGCAAGTCTGGAGTTCTCATGAAGGCTACCCGGGAGATTTCGATTACCGCGAATACTACAGAGATATCGGCTTCGACCTTGATTTTGACTATATCGCTCCCTATATCCTCGACGGTGAAATCCGCACCAATACGGGCATCAAATACTATCGCGTAACAGGCACGGAATTGCCAAAGGAAATCTACGATCCAACAAAAGCATTAGCTAAAGCCCGTCAACACGCTCTGGACTTTATCAATAAACGTCAACAGCAAATTGCTGGCCTTATCAACTGGATGGATAGACCACCTATAGTCATAGCCCCTTACGATGCCGAGCTCTTTGGTCACTGGTGGTTTGAAGGACCACACTGGCTGGAATGGGTACTACGCCTGGCAAGCGAGAATACAAATAGCGTTCAGACGATCAGTTGTAGTGATTATTTAAAGCTCCAAACATCCCACCAGACAGCCGTTCCCTCCGCGTCAACCTGGGGCGATCAAGGTTATTACAGTTATTGGATCAATGAAACCAATGACTGGATTTACCCTTTTCTGCACAAGGCTGAAGCAGACATGGAGAAATTGGCATCAGATCTCCGCGGCTTAGCGGTCAGCCCGTTGCAGACCCGTGCCTTGAATCAGGCAGCAAGATCAATTTTACTGGCACAAGCATCTGATTGGCCGTTTATAATGAAATCCGGTACAACAATCGACTATGCCAATAAACGCATAACAGATCATCTTGCCAGATTTAACTATTTACACGATTGTATTCGTAAGAACAGGATAAATGAACGCTATTTAACTGCACTGGAGATCATGGATAACATTTTTCCTGATATTGATTTCCGTGATTACAATCCATCAAACACCCTGAGCCAACAATAATGTATCATACAACTATTGATATACCCTGGACTTGACGGCGTTTAAAGATGACTGAAATAAGCAGGGATTCAGAAACTTACAATGATCGGATTCAAGCAATGCAGGACCAATTTGGGGAAGTTGTTAGCGTGTTACGCTCCTTATCAGATTTTCATTTATTTGCCTTGCGTCCGGAAAGTGGAAGGTACGTAATAGGTTTTGGCCGAGCCTTCACTATAAACGTAAACAATGGCACATTGCGTCATATTTAATTGTTTCTACCAGCGCCCAACACTAACAAAGGGCATATAGTTTCAAGCCTTTACTGTACATTGAAAAAACACTGGTTTATTAAAACAGGAAAAATCATGAAAAAGCGCATTGCGGAATGAATATGATTGGCATGAAGAATACCAGCAGTGCAAATGTAACGACTATATTCAAACTTTCTGATTTTGGCGTAGACAAATAAGCGCCGAAACTGGCTGATGAGGTCTATATTGCCATTCAGACTGAAGCAATCAAAGATTAATTCGGCCTCATTAATTAATTACAACCCCGAGGAAAAAACTATGAAACTCTATTACAGCCCAGGCGCCTGTTCACTATCGCCTCATATCGTAGCCTGTGAAGCAGAACTGCCGATTGAACTGGTTAAAGTTGATTTGCAAAGCAAGCTCACCGAAACTGGCGAAGACTTTCGGCAGTTAAATCCTAACGGTTATGTTCCCGTTCTGATGCTTGATGATGGCAACCGGCTCACTGAAGGCCCGGCCATTGTTCAGTATCTTGCAGACCTTGCGCCGGATAAAAAATTAATCCCGCCAGCGGGTACATTTGAGCGTTATCAATTGCAACAATGGCTGAACTTTATCTCAACCGAAATCCATAAAAGCTTTTCACTCCTGTTTAATCCTGTAGCTCCTGAAGCCGCCAAACAACTGGCTATTGATACACTGATGACACGCCTGGAAACTGTCGCAGAACGACTTTCATCTCAATCTTTTTTAATCAGTGAGAAATTTAGTGTCGCCGATGCTTATTTATTTGTCACATTGAGTTGGGGGCAATATGTCAATGTTGATATTTCCCGTTGGCCGGCGCTGGCAAGATATGCGGATAAAATTTCCGAACGCCCTGCTGTTCAAAAAGCGATGAAAGAAGAAGGCCTTATTTAAAAGCCGATTGCCTGTTAAGGTTAATAATTTTCCAATTTTGCGAGGAACCTGCCAATGCGAAAAAGCTTCCCGATTAAACTTTCAGCCTCCCTACGGTTAAACTTGAGTCAACGGCGATTGGGAATAGGTATCTAAATAACCAGGACCAAATAAAGTTATAGTGGTAACTGCTTTAGCCGCTATGAGAACAGCTAAAGCTGTTACCGAGTGACCGGATCAGTCATGCAGTAGTAACTGATTGTGTTTTTGAATACATCCATTGTGTCCAATTATAACCAAATTGTAAGCTGCTAGACTTTGTGTACTTTAATTTCCAATCGCCTCTGAATCATCCTGCGCACATCAAATAATGTTAAACTGACTTCTTCCCAAACTGATTTTAATAATACCCTTGCCTCCACTGAGTCTATACGTCCACATTCCCTGGTGTATTAAAAAATGCCCTTACTGCGATTTCAATTCGCATGCGGTTAAAGCCGACATGCCTGAAGTTGCCTATATTGACGCGCTGCTGAATGATTTGGCCGAAGACTTGCACCTCTATAATATAACCCGATCCGTCAGCAGTATTTTTTTGGGGGGAGGTACACCGAGTCTGTTTTCACCTGATTCTATCAATCGCTTGTTAAGGGGCATAGAACAACTGGTTACGCTAAATGATAACCTTGAAATTACCCTTGAAGCCAATCCGGGTACTTTTGAAAGCCAAAAATTTGCCGAATTCAGAGCTTTGGGTATTAACCGGTTATCCATTGGCATACAAAGCTTTGACGATAAGCTATTAAAAAAACTGGGGCGAGTGCACTCTGCACGAGAAGCCATTGATGCCGCAGAAATAGCCCATCAGGCCGGCTTTGAGAATTTCAATCTGGATTTGATGTTTGGTTTGCCCGATTCCAGTCCTGACAACAGCAAAACTGATGTAGCAACAGCCATCAGTTTGCAGCCTGCACACATTTCTTTTTACCAGTTAACTTTAGAGCCCAATACCTATTTTCATAAATTCCCCCCTCAATTACCTAATGACGAGCTTATTTTTAGCGCTCAAAAACACTGTCAAAAACTATTAGCTGATCATGGATATCAACACTATGAAGTTTCAGCCTATAGCCAACCCGGTTTGCAATGTCGTCATAATGTAAACTATTGGCAATTCGGCGATTATTTAGGCATAGGTGCGGGCGCTCACGGTAAAATAACGCAAACGTTACCAGATAAGATTATCCGCACTTTTAAACCCAAAAGCCCGGAGCAGTATTTAAGTAATACGCATAAAAACGGTGGCACTGAGATTATTTCAGCAACAGATCTGCCTCTGGAATTCATTATGAATCATTTACGACTGAAGCAAGGCTTTACAACCGACACTTATCAATCAACAACCGGACTTGCTATTACTACGCTGGAGCCTGCGTTAACTACCTGTCTGAAACAAGAATTGATTATCTATCAAGATAATCACTATTATTGTTCAGAACAAGGCTGGAATTTTATGGATAACGTTTTAGAAAAATTCATGCCTTGATTTAGCATAAGGTCACACACAAAAACACCTCCCCTTGACAGAGTTACCACAGATTCACTGATTATAAATAAGATCATTCTGTGAATTTGTGGCGGTTTATTTTTTGCGAGTGACCTGAGGCTCTCTTTACTTTTACCCTTACCCTTACCCTTACCATGCTTGATTATCAAAAAGATTTTATTTCCTACGCGCTGGATTGCGGCGTATTAAAATTCGGCGAATTCCTGTTAAAGTCGGGCCGCACCAGTCCTTATTTCTTCAATACCGGTTTGTTCAATACCGGCGCTCAATTGGGGAAACTGGGTCATTTTTATGCTCAGGCATTGATAGAATCCGGTATTAAACCGGATATTCTATACGGCCCTGCATACAAAGGTATCCCTCTGGTCAGTGCTACGTCTATCGCCTACGCCCAGTTAACTTCCAGTGATATCCCCTTTGCCTTCAACCGTAAAGAAGCAAAAGATCATGGCGAAGGAGGCAATCTTGTGGGTGCGCCGCTGCAAGGGAAGGTTATCATTCTCGATGATGTTATTACTGCTGGTACATCCGTCAGAGAATCAGTGGATATTATAAGGAATGCCGGTGCAACACCCGCAGGTGTTTTGATTGCTCTGGACAGGCAGGAAAAGGGTTTAAATAATAGCTCAGCTATTCAGGAAGTCCGTGAACGCTTTGACATGCCGGTTATTGCAATAATTACTCTGGAGAATATTATCGACTACTTAAAAGTTGATACCAGTGATCACCTCAATGCCATTAAAGATTACCAGCATCTTTATGGTATCAAGAATTTTTGATAAAGATTCTGTTCAAAAAAACCAGGCTGTTTCAATCTAACTATTCTTGAGATATAAACTACAATTTTGCAAGGATGCCCCTAATTTATTTCTCGGACACTGTGTTAGTAAAAATAGGTAAATCATGAGTAACCCCGAATTCAAAGATAAAATGCACGAATATTCGCAGTGGCGAACAAAATTGATACAGTCTATAGAAATGTACCACCAATGGCGTAATCGCTATGGTATGAACGATTCTTACAGCACTAATACCATATTAAATATTCTAACTGACCTGGAAGCAGACCGCATAACCCTCGCTTTCGTTGCTGAATTTTCTCGAGGCAAAACCGAGCTGATTAATGCCCTGTTTTTTGCCGAAACCGGTGTTAGATTACTCCCCTCTTCGCCTGGTCGCACCACCATGGCACCAACAGAACTTTTCTATGATCAAAAAGACGGCAGTTATATTCGCTTGCTGTCTATCGAAAGCCGCCTTGAAGACATTTCATTGGCTGAATTTAAAAAAATGCCCGAGCGCTGGGTTCACTTCAATCTTGACTGCAACTCTCCAACCCAAATGCAGGAAGCCTTTAAAGAGCTCATCGCAACAAAAAAAGTCGATCGACAGCTAGCCTTTAAACTTGGTTTATGGAATGAACGTGAAGCAGCCGCACAAGGCAATATTATGCCTGAAAAAGTCGACATACCTTGCTGGCGCCATGCATTGATCAGTTTCCCACATCCTTTACTAAAGGCAGGACTCGCAATTATTGATACCCCCGGTCTAAATGCCTTGGGAACTGAACCGGAATTAACATTAAGCATGTTACCAGGCGCACAAGCCATTGTTTTTGTTCTTGCTGCCGACATTGGCGTTACTAAAAGCGATTTGGAAATGTGGTTAACGCATATATGCCGTGCCCATGGTGGAAAAACTCAAGGTCTGGCAGTCGTTATGAATAAAATCGATACCATGTGGGATGATCTTGCCGGAACAAATGACTATGAAAATTCAATTAAATCACAAGTCGCCGAGTCGGCGGCTATTTTAAAAATAAACGAAAATACAATATTTCCTGTTTCAGCCAAACAAGCCCTGCTGGCTAAAGTAAAAGCCGATGATGCTTTATTTAAAAAAAGTTGTCTGGCGCCATTAGAAAATTATCTCGCTAGTGACATCATAAAACAAAAACGTAACATTCTGATGGGTACAGTCGTCCGCGACATAGGCCATCTGGTTAATGAATCATCTAATTTAACGGGTATATCACTATCGCAAGCAACAGGCCAACTGGAAGAGTTAAAAAAAATCGACTTTCAAAATCAGGAACTAATAGGGAAATTGATGGCCGAAACTCGTGACAAGCAAAACCTTTACTTGACCAATATTGAAAATTTTCAGGCCAGCCACAGGATTTTTATTGTTCAGGCCAAGAGATTGATTGATTCATTCGCCCTTGAAAAAGTTGACGTTATTATCAACAATGCCAAACATGACATGGCAGAGAGCCTGACAACTTACGGCATTAAACAAAATATCCGCAAATTATTTGATAACTTGCGTGAACTGTTAGACGAGGCTATTGATATGACTAACGAAACCCGTCGCCTGGTTAAAGTCATACACCATAAATTCAAGGCTGAATATGGCTTTAAAGAAATAGAGCCCCCCCTATTTTCCATCAAGCAATATCAAATTGAACTGGAACAAATTTTTGAACAAGGCGAAGCCTTTCGTTCCAGTACTAAAATAACAATAACTGAGCAAAGTCTTGTTATAGAAAAACTTTACAGCACCCTGATCGCGAATGCCAGAGACGTTCTCAATCGAGCACATGACGATGCAATAGCTTGGAGCCAAGGTGTTTTAACGCCATTGATGAGTCAAATTAAAGATCATAAAAAACAAATTGAAAGCCGTTTATTTCTGCTAAAAAAAATTAACGGCTCCAAAGGAAGCATTGCTGAAAATATTGCCGCTCTTGAAACAGAATTAGAGCCATTAAAAAAGCAACGAGATGAACTCGCTATAATGATTAAAGCCATGCAACTGGACAGTTATTTAGCAGAAAACAGCTAAAGGCGGGGCTTTGCCGTTTTGCTCCAGCTCTCGCCTGATTTGTAACATCATTTATTAGCAACAAACTTCACTTTTAATCTCTACGTGATCAGGCGATTAATGCGTTTTTATTTTTGTCTTCCATATGGAGGTCGAAAATCAGTGCAACAATGTTTTTGCCAGCTCAATAATCTCAATTTCATTAATATCCTGAATCGAAAAATCCTGTCTGTTTAGCTTATATGGATTGACAATGGAAGGTGATTTAACCACCTTGTTGATGCCGGTTTGATAAGCCATCCTGACAGGAGTAGGACCAAAAATTGTAATGGAGGGCCTGTTTAAAGCCCAGGCCATGTGAGTGGGTCCACTATCATTACCAATCAGCAAATCCGCCTTTGCAATCAGCGCCTTTAAACTATTCAAATCCAGTTTGGGCATAACCTTAATATTGCCGGATTTCGCGGACATCCAGTCTGCTTTTTCTTTTTCTTGCTCACTACCCCATACCACCAGACAGTTTTGCTGTAACGCTAACGCTATTTTGACAAACTTGTCCGCCGGATAATTTTTACTATCCCAGCTTGATCCGATAATCAGAACTATATTTTTCCCGTCGCTTTGTAAAAAGTCATTAATTTGCGGGTCTTCGTTATTAAAAAATAAAAACGATTTTTTGTTAAGGATTTGCTCGGCAGTGATAGTAATACCCAAAGGACTGGATAAAACAAAGGCATTTCTGTCTATAGCGTTAGTGTCGTAAGCGCAAGCCAATTTGACATCATAAAACCACGAGGCAGCTTTTTCCCTGATTGAATTGGCGTCGAATCCTGCGATGCGTGTCCCGAGCAACTTTGCGATGACAGCGGATTTGATCAACCCTTGCGCATCAATGACCAGATCATAGTTGTTTAATGCATATTTTCGAACATTTTTGATTTGCTGAAAAATACCCGTTTTATTGACTTTTAAAGACTTCAGGTTGACCGTTAAAATAGTATTTATATCAGGATTGTTTTTTAAAACGCCGGCAAAGCGTTCTTCAACAATCCAGTCAATTTGAATTGAAGGAACTTGTGCTTTAATGAATTGAAGCGCAACCATGGCATGAACGATGTCACCCAATGCAGAGAGCTTAACGATTGCGATTTTCATAATGACATTATTTCACTAATTATCCCTGTGAGGGAGGCAAAACCTCCCCATGAAGGACCACCTGCCAAATCCTGAGTGGTTTTTCAAATCTTTAGCTTACGTAAGTCAACCAATCCGCATGGTCGTCTCTGCGCCCATGCACATAGTCAAAATATAGGGATTGTAATTTTTCGGTTACCACGCCACGACTACCACAGCCTATTTTACGATTATCCAATTCTCTGATCGGGGTCACTTCAGCAGCGGAACCGGTAAAGAACGCTTCATCAGCGACATATATTTCATCGCGGGTAATACGTTTTTCAACAACTTCGAAACCTTGCTCACGGGCAATGGTGATCACTGTATCCCTGGTAATGCCCTCAAGAGCCGAGGTGGTTTCAGGCGTATAAATTTTACCATTACGCACGATAAACAGATTTTCAGCGCTGCCTTCTGCTGCAAAACCCTCATGATCCAGCATTAAGGCTTCATCGTAACCATTCGCCAGGGCTTCTTGCAGAGCCAGAATTGAATTGATGTAATTACCATTGGCTTTAGCTTTGCACATGGTGCTGTTGTGATGGTTGCGGGTATAAGAGGACGTGCGAATACGAATACCATGTTCTATGCTTTCAGCACCCAGATAAGCTCCCCACGACCATGCTGCGACTATCACATGAACTTTCAGATTATCTGCCCGGAGGCCCATTCCTTCGGAACCAAAAAAACACATGCTGCGAATATAGGCACTGTCTAATTTATTTTTGGCGACCGCATCTCGATGCGCCTGATTGATCTGATCCTTGGTGAACGGCATGGGCATATTCATGATGTGCGCAGAACGGAACAGGCGATCCGTATGCTCCTGCATCTTGAAAATGGCTGTCCCTTTTTCAGCGTGATACGCTCTAATGCCCTCAAATACACCCAGTCCATAGTGCAAGGTATGCGTTAATACATGGACTTTTGCTTCACGCCACTCAACCCACTGGCCATCCAGCCAAATAACGCCGTCTCTATCGTCCATTGTCATCATTTATTCCCCAACATTAGTGTTCATTAGTTATTTAAGTAATAGATCAAAAGCTTTTGATTTTTTTGCTTACCGGTTTTATTCCATAAAATCATGCCAAATCTGCTCAACTTGTGCGCTCATTTCAACAACTTCAGCTTCATCTATAAGCGCACGATCTCCTTGTAAAACCAGTTTATGACCATAATCGCGATAAGTGCAATAAGCTGTTTTAAGTGTTTTCGCAACTTTTTCGGGCATAAATCCGTCTGCCTGCAAACCTTCAAGCAACCTTACATTATCCGTATAGGTCGTTAAGGCTCTATTTTTTGCAGCCCGTGCTAAAACCCCAAATTGTACTATAAACTCAATATCAGCAATACCGCCTTTACTTTGTTTTAAGTCAAACTTGTTTGATTCTTTCGTTGCCAATGCGTCACGCATCTTCTCGCGCATCTTGCGAATTTCTGTTTTTAACAGCGTTGGGTCTCTAGGCATGCTCAATATTCTGTGCCGGATAGCTTCATACTCCGCTTTTAATCTCGGATCACCGGCAATAAACCGTCCTCTGACCAATGCCTGATGCTCCCATGTCCACGCCTGATTTTTTAAATAGTCCTCATAAGCGTTAATATGCGAGACCAATAAACCGGAATCCCCACTGGGACGTAACCGCATGTCAACGTCATAGAGCACACCCGACAACAGTTTTGTATCCAGAATATGCCTGACCTTCAGTCCCAACCGGCCATAAAATTGAGAACAGGAAATCGGTTTTTCGCCATCGGTTAGTGCAATGCCGTCTTGGCAATCGTACAAAAACACCAAATCCAGATCAGATCCATAACCAAGCTCAATCCCGCCCAGTTTGCCAAAACCGAGTACGGCAAAGTCTTTGCTTGTATTATTGCTAGCAGGCGGAAAGCCATGTTTTTCGGTAAGCATAAGCCAGGCACGGTCAACGACATGAGCCACTATGCTTTCTGCTATGTAGGTCAAATAATCACTGACCACCATAATAGGAATAACACCCATGATATCGGCTGCAGCGACTCTTAAGACATTTAATTGTTTAAATTGCCGCAGTACTATCATCAATTGCTCAAGGTCTTGCACCTCAATATTCGCTAACAAAATGGTCAACTGTTCATCAAGATCCTCTTTTTTGAGTGGTTCAAACAAGGTACGAGTGTCCAGCAATTCATCAAACAGCACCGGATAGCGTGATAAATAATCACAAATCCAGGGACTGGCCGATGACAACCGAAGCAATTGAGCTAAAGCGTCCGGGTTTTCAGCCAATAACGATAAATAAACATTTCTGCCTGCAACCGCTTCAAATAAACCAAGCATGCGTTTTAATGTTTCATCGGGGTTACCAACCTGCTGCAATGCTTCAATCAATTGCGGCATTAGCCAGTCAAGAACCTTCGCACCTTTGGTAGTCAAGCGTCTGATTGAGGCAGCGTTTTTAAAATGCTTGATGGCAGACAGGCTGTCATTGGTCTGCTGAAAGCCAATGACACTTAAGCTATCCTGTAATTCCGCATCGTCCGCCGCGCCAATCCAAATCTGTTGACTATGCTGGTCTTTCACTTCTTGCCTGGATAAGGAAAAAACCTGATCAAATACCTCATGTACTTGCGTTCTTACCATATCCAGCTGATTTTTAAAGCTGTTCCAGTCGGGATAATCCAGAGAATAGGCGAGTATCCGCTGCACTAAAGCAGCTGCTGGCAAATCATGCGTTTGCCGGTCCTGATATTGCTGAATATGGTTTTCCACGCGGCGCAGAAAACAGTAAGATTGCTTTAACTGTTCGGCATCATTTGGGTCCAGTAATTCCAGCTCGCCAAGAATTCGCAGCACATCCAGAATGCCGCGCGTTTGCAAAGTCTTTTCATTGCCACCCCGAATCAGCTGAAAGGCTTGACCGATAAATTCAATTTCACGTATGCCGCCAGGCCCCAATTTAATGTTCTCCATGCGGTCCTTGCGCCTTAATTCCTGGGTAATCTGGGTCTTTAATGAACGCAATTCCTCAAAGGCGCCGTAATCCAGATAACGCCGATAAACAAAAGATTTAAGCATCGCCATTAATTGTTCGCCGGTTTTAGAATCACCCGCGACCTGACGCGCTTTTATCATGGCATAACGCTCCCATTCCCGCGCCTGAGTTTGATAATAGTTTTCCATGCCATCAAAGGTCATGATGATGGGACCGCTATCGCCAAAAGGTCTTAACCTTATATCGGTGCGGAATACAAAGCCGTCAGCGGTAATTTCATCCAGCACTTTTATCAGACTTTGACATAGTCGCGTAAAAAACTCGCTATAGCTGGTTTCTTTTCTATCGGGTAATACCCCGTTTTCTGCGTAAGCAAAAATCAAGTCTATATCGGAAGAATAATTCAGCTCATACGCCCCCAGCTTACCCATACCCAAGACGACAATTTGCTGGGGACTGCCATCAGACAACAAAGGTGTGCCGCGTTTTTCGCAGGCTTGCTTGTATAGAAATGACAGTGCGTATTGAATACAGGCATCAGCTAGCCAGGATAAATCAGCCAGAGTTTCCGACAACTGCGCCCATCCAGCTAAATCGCGCCAGGCAATCCTGATCATTTCCTGCCGCCGGAATTGCCGTAGCTCCTGCATTAACTGGGCTTCATCTTCGATCTGCATGCCCGCCAGTTTATCGGCATAATTATGGTCATTGTAAATTGTCAATAAATCACCGGAATTAACCAAATCAACCAGTATTTCAGGCCGCCGGATACAACTTTCAGCAATAAACAGACTGGAACACCAAACTTTTACCATTGAGGCATTAATCTCAAGCGTCGGATGAAAATCGATATTAAGCCCGGTCAGCTGTTCATGCCATTGCATTAGGGAAGCAGCGACAGAAGCGCGTAACTCATCAGGGAGTTTGTCAAGTTCAGGTTGGAAAGTATTAATAAATGACATGAGAGGCGGACCGATAAAAAAGCTTTCAACTTTTCAACTTAAGACAGGACAGTTTAAGGCTAATCCTCACTCCTTGCCGGACCCCGGGAAGAAAGCCAAAAGAACCATCATACCGAAAACAAGCATGGATTTATACTGCAAGAAGTCACAACGAAGGAATGACTCAAGCCGGCGCTATGATCAAATAGATGCCCAGCCCCACCATCACCAGACCACTGATTAATTTAAGCCACCGGCCTTCCTTTTCCTGAAGCCGATGCTGACTTAACGTGATGACGCCTATCGCTAAAATAATTACGTCATCAAACATGTAAGCCAGATTGTAAAGCAGTAAATAGCTGTAATAGCTCATGCTGTCCAGCTGCTTCAGCGTCAAAATCCTTGTATATAGCGCTGGAAAGCCTGAAGTACACATAAATTCAACTATCTGTACCAAAATAGCCAGCACAGCCGCGCCAATCACTGCGCCGCTCAGGTTTTCTGCATGGAGAATGCGCCGCATTCTGGAGTAAATATCCGGCTTGGCGACATCCGGAATGGACAGTGAAAAACCCCGGCCGTAAAACCGGAAATCCTTGAGATTAATCATCCCTGCCAATAAAGCAATAGCTGCAATCACTATTTCCGAGATGCGGGACAAACCAATGAGCAAAAAAAGATTAAGCCAGGCCGCCATGAAAATAAAATAAGCCAGACCTTCAACAGCAATGAAGGTACCCGCTATAGCGAACATCCTTGGCCGGTTATTCATGGGCGCAAGCAGCGAGATGATGAGAATCAAAACCCAAAGGGAACAAGGATTGAACCCATCCAGCAAGCCCATGGCCAACGTGAACATCGGTAAACCCACTTCGTCGAGCGACAATCTGCGGCCAAAAAAATCAAGATTGAAGGATTGCGGAGCTTTGCTTGAAACTTCCGCTCCCGCTTCGCAGGATAAAGATTGCTCGGCTTCGCAGCTACCTGAAGTATCCTGATTTTGCGGAATTTGTGCCTGAGTCAAAGCGCCGCGAATTAATTGTCCCGTCGTTATCTCATCAGAATAACCGACAATCAATTGTCCACCCACTTGAAAAGCAGGTACTTTTACAGTTCTTACATCCTGACTTTTAGCAAGTCGTTGTAATTGCGCCAATGCTGCTGGTTCCTGTTCCACATCATGGATCACGATCCTCAGAGTCGGTCGCTCCCGTTTAAGAGTCTGCAAAAACTGCTCTGCTTTAGCACAGTGCGGGCAGCCATTGCGAACGAAGACATCAATATCGGCTGGATGTACAGCAGGCTCACTGCTTTTCTCCGGAAGCAAGACATCTGCCGCGGCGATAGCCATCGAATTCAAAGCAAAAGTCGATACCACTATTAAACCGGCAACAAACAGCCTAATTATCATTTTCAATGAATACTCCCCGGTTTTGCCATTTATATACTGCTGTAAAAAAGTATTAGCGAAATCTGAACTACGGGCAAGAAATATTCTTGCCATTAAAAACTATGAGACATAGTTCTGTATACCAAGAAAGTGGCTTACGGAAAACCTGTCTAATAATATCTGGAAATTTATCAGCCTTCATCCTAAAGAAATCAGTTGTGCCTTGCTCCGTTCGTGCTGAGCCTGTCGAAGCATGAACGAATCAAGCCACTCTCACCCATCGGAATGTCATCGTAGTCTGCACTATACCTGCTGTGGATTTCACCTTAGCGCGTTATTCTCGCACGGCCGGAAACCTGGGACCATCAGCAATTTCAACAAGACTAGCCACTTGCTATACAATGGACTGCTAATAATAAATACCCTGAGAATCGGATCATGTTAAAAAAAATCATCACCAGATTCGCCGATATCGTTTTAGGAATATTGGTGACTGTTTATATCATTCTTGAAGAGCTGGTTTGGGATAATATTGCCGAGCCAATTTACAGTTTTATACATGGTCTTTCAATTTTACAAAAAGCCGAGGAGTTTATTAACCAGCTCAATCGGCATGTTTTGCTGGTGCTTTTTTTAACCTTATTTACCCAGGTGGAGTTGCTGGGCATTTTCGCGCTAAAGCTCATAGGCACAGGCAAGATTATCGCCGGGACGACACTTTATGCAGGAAAAATTCCGGTTGCCGCATTTACTTTTTGGCTCTTTCGCGTATCGAAAGAAAAACTCATGACCTTCGGCTGGTTTAAACAGGCTTACGATATAGTCATATCAATCATTGAAAAAATTAAAATGAGCTCTATTCACCAAAGAATTGCGACAAGACTTAAATCGGTGAAGGAATGGCTTAAAATTCGTTTATCCCGCTCCAAACTATATATAAACAACCTTATGGAAGCACTGAGGAACTCAAAGCCTTTCGATAAAATCAGATAGACAATTTTGAATATTCATCTTATAGCTCTCCCTAAAGCGGTCGCAAGTGCATCCTGCTATGGCTCTGGGACGGAATATGTATTGAACCATTTTTACAAATTGATATGCACGATAACCAGGCTTGTTCCTGTCTTTGCGTTTGTCAAACCATAGCGAATGGTATTACTTGAATATATAATAAATAATTAATTTGTTATTCAGTGAACCGGAAGCCTGTTTCAGGCTGCGGATTCACTGATTTTTTGATGTACATGTACATCTATATTTAACCTAAGGAGAGAATAATCATGCAAATCCCATTACAAATCACTTTTCGCGGAATACCTCCTTCTGAGGCGGTAGAAGCCAGAATCCGCGAAAAAGCCGGCAAGCTCGATAAATTCAACTCGCATATCATGAGTTGCAGAGTGGCTGTAGAGGCTGAACATCAGCATCATCACCAGGGTAATCTCTATCATATCCGCATAGACATCACCGCGCCGCGCAAAGAAATAGTCGTTAGCCGGGAACATCATGACAAAAAGGCTCATGAAGATGTCTATGTTGCGATACGCGATGCTTTTGATGCAGCCACTAGACAACTGGAAGATTATTCCCGTATTCAGCGCGGTGAAGTAAAAGCGCATCAGTAACCTGGTAGTTCAGGCAATAGCTTCATCGTTGACCGACGCATTGTTCTCCCGATGCTGGAACGACGTAGGAGCTATCCAAAACACATTGAAATATTGAAAAGTCGGGCATAAAAAGCATGCCCGACCTATCCGGCAATTTTTTAATTGTTTGTGACCGTTGCTTTGAATTTATTGACAACGATACGGCCGCCAGACATGACCAGATCCGGATACTCCAGCAATTTGAATTTTTCGAATGGATTGCCCTTCACTGCGATAATATCGGCCGGCGCACCTGGCGTCAACGTACCCAGCCCTGGGATACCCAGACGCTCTCCCGCCTTGGAAGTCGCAGACCTGAATATGTCGACAACGCTCATACCGGTTAAATGCATCATGAGATGCATTTCCTCGCCATTTATCCCCCACGGCACATTGTCGTGTCCAATTTCAGATCCATAGCTAAATTTTGATCCTCCTCCGCCATGATGCTCCATGATGTGAGCGAGGTTATGGGCGTTCTGGTGAACTCCAGCACATGACCCTAGCGTATCGATCGTCGTAACGATGGTAACATCCGAATGTGCTGCTTCATTCAACGATTCCAAACTGATTGCTGCACAAGGCATATGGGCCAGTTCATCGACGCCACCGGCCAACGCACGGTCAAACCCCTTCTGTTCACCCACATGTGCTATTACCCGCCGATCAAGTGCGTGGGCTTTAGCCACAATCCACTGAACTTTTTTAAGAGAAAGCATAGGCCATGGACCTTCAGGTACCGGATCAGCACCATGAGGCTGCAACCAGGGCGCGCCGATTTCCGTTGTCTTATTACCATTTTCCAGGGAAATCTTGATGGCAGTAGCCCCGCCATCGACAAGGTGCTGGACAACATCTTCAACTTGAGTTTTCGTTGAAGTAGGTGAAATCATATAGCCAATCTGGTCATATGCGCCTCCAGGACTGGGATGTGTGAATATATTAAGCGGATAGCCACCTTCAGCCTGGATAATAGGCCCTGTGCTCAATAAGCGCAAACTACCAAGGCCACCCTGAGGAGGCAATAACGGACCTCCGGTGTCCTGCGCGGTGGTTATGCCATGCTCCAACACCTTGTCTTTTCTGACGTTCTGGAAGGTGATATGCGCGTGTGATTCGATAAATCCGGGCAAAATTGTCGCATCGCCAAGGTTTATTTTGTTTCCGCACAACCCAAGTAATTGCTCGGATGGACCGACTTGCTTGACTTTGTCATCTTCAACCAACACCGCCATATTGGCCACTGGCTCATTGACTCCATCGAATAACTGATTTGAAATTAATAACTTGCATGTGGCATGCACGTTAAAGCTGATACTATAACTAAAGATCATTGCAAG
Source organism: uncultured Crenothrix sp. (assembly GCA_964450225.1). Classification (GTDB taxonomy): domain Bacteria; phylum Pseudomonadota; class Gammaproteobacteria; order Methylococcales; family Methylomonadaceae; genus Methylobacter_C. The sequence goes on from CAYVFT010000030.1 coordinate 22,298, forward strand.
CAATAAAAAAATGGGGTCGACTAAACGACTTCTAAGCTTCATATTGTTTTCCTGAATATTTTCTGATGTTGTTAGGTAATTATTAGAATGACTGTGTTTTTATTTTGTCAGTCAGTACTCTTAATTCCTTAATTTATGGTTTTCTTATTTTAAATAGACCCAGGCAACGAATCCTTTGTAGGTTATTCGACACGATTGGTCTGGGTCCAATTAAGCAAGAATTGCACCAGATCAGATTGAATCTCCAAATTGACATATATTAAAGCGGGTTTTGATGGATTTATTGTCGATATAGTGAATATTACTATCGAAAATGAACTTCATCAGCTGGCATTTATTATTTGATAGCTTTAAAAGAACCCATTAAAGTACCTGAAAATTAACAAAGACTTATAATCAGAAAAACAAGCAAATATGTCATATCAAGCAGACTTCCAAATTTCACGCATAGACTCTGTGCCGTATAAAAAGCGCGTGATATGACGCATAAAAGCCGGTTAAATAACATAGTTTAATTATCTTCCTATGGATTAACCGCATAGGCTATAGCTGAGCCAAGGACGTAAAGCAGGTGCATGAATTCAGATCCTGCAGTCATGGATTCCAGATTAAGTAATGCCTGAACGGTGATTTATAATCTAATCGAGTAATAACAATGGAATAGTATTGCAATGACTCGATGCGATTTCGTAAAGCCTGCATTTTCACAACGCAAAAACGCGTCGTGAAAACACATGCCCGAGGAGGCTACTCGACTCCGTCCTTACTGCCCTGGAAAGCAAGTTGATGCGCCCTTATCAAGGGAGGGACCAGCCCCCACTTATTTCACTAATCATCTCTTAAAAATGCAGGATCATCCGGCCCGCCTGCCTGCAATACAGGCGAACCGGCTTACAAGTTAATGATTAAAACTCCGGAGCGGCCCGGAAGGTCCAAACAACGGAGATATTGGCGAAGAATCCGTCGCCCAGTTGGACCTGCTCGAATCGCCCTCTGCCATTTGGGTTATACGCCTTCTTCGAATTGAGATCCTCATAGATCGGCAAACCGATCGATGTTCGCATTTTGAAATTTCCACCCAGGGCATTGAGAAACCGGTAGTCGGAGACGAACGCAAGATTGGTGACGGTGCCACCGCTATTGCCAATATCGAAACCCCGATACTGATTTTCCGCTGCATAGCTGGCATCCATTTCAATGCCGATCATCCAGTCGTAGTTAGGCGTGTAGTGCAGAGCCACGCCACCCGCAACAACATCACCGTAGGCAAAATCGTCGTCATTTTCAGGGTTGGCGGTATAAAGAGCCGAGGTGTGTAACCAGAAATCCTTCCAGCGCTGAGAGTAGAGCATACCCCCGGTAAAGGTTGCGGTACCCTTGCCGAGTTGAAGCCCCGCCGCCTGACCAATGGCTCCGCTAACAAGATTGCCATCGAAATGGCCGGTGGGCAAGGTGGTGCCGAGCAGAATCGTGGCAAACTTGTCCCAACGGGTGCTGCGCCACAAGTTATATCGCCCTTCAATAGTAATGTCACCGAGTCCATTCTCGTAATCGGTTGTTTCCCCGAACTTTCCCGGGGTAATGGGTTGTCCTGTTACTACCGCTGGTTGCGTTTGCGTCAGTCTTGTAAATTTTTTTTCAAACCAGGGCACGTTCATGAACAGCGCGAGGTCATCAGTCGGCGACCAATTCAAGGTCAGGGATTCCTGATTTACCACCATTTCTTTAGGCGCTTGCGGCTGGGCCGGGTTGCTATGTATGAAATTATTCGGATCCTCGCCGTTGGAACCGATCTTGATCTGGTCTTTTTGACTATAGCCATAGACCATGCCGGCGCTAAAGTTACCCGCGCCCGGCGTTACCGCGGTGCGAATCCGAAACGGCGCGGTCGTGCCAACCGGCGAAACATCATTGTAAGCAATGTTGAAGTCGATCACCTCACCGCCCTCTTTGGCAACAAATGCTTCGGCTTCCTCGCGCTTGGCGAAAGCGATGTAGTTGGGAACCATATCCGGAATGACATTACTGCCAAGGACATAAGTAGCCGTTTCCGCATCCACCAATTCGCCGGAGACCCAGTCGTGCACCTTTACCGATTTGAATGCGGAGATACCGCCGGCATCGGTAACTTCGCGCAACATGCAGGCGACACCACAGGTGTATTCTTTTTTGCCGTCCTTGAAGACCAGTTCGGCGGCACTCTTCTGGTACTGGTCGATATACATACCACAGACCCGGCAACTTGGCCGATCATGTTCGTCGGCCGATGCCCAGACCGACATCAATGCAAGCTGTAATACCACCAGCATAAACGATACCTTAATGACCGTTTTCATAAAAAACTCCTTTATATAATATTGTTGTAAAACGTTTTTCATATTCATCAATCCCGGCTTCCCCGGTAATCTTGTCTCTAACAATACCTTCCTCATCAATAACAAAAGTGGTCGGGAGGCCGATAACACCAAAGCGTTTGGCCACCAGGCTGAATTCATCTACCAACATGGGGTAGGTGAGATGTGCAAACCTTTTGAGCCGCTCATCGGTTTTGTTAACCCGGCTTTCATTGATAGCGACCGGAATAAAGCCCCGGTCTATGTACTTTTGATAAAAAGTCTCCAGAGCGAAAAGCTTTTCCTTGTCGCAAAATCCGCAATCCAGCGACCAGAACCTTATGAGCATGACTTTACCTTTATAGGCTTCAGGCAACATCACAGCCTTACCGTTGAAGTCGGTGAGCGTGACCACAGGCGCAGGATCTCCAATCTGCAATCCCGAATGTTTGTTGCACGCGCTTAGCCCCGCAGCGATCAGCAGGACCAATAGCAACTGTTCCAAATACCTGATCGCTCTCATGTCTTGTGATCCAGGGATTCAATGACGGCTGGGGTCACGTCCTGAAAACGGATGATAGATTTGCCTTTATGATCTTCCAGGAATTCCTGGGCGGCTTCCTGATCCTTGAAGGGCAGTAATTCATGGCCCATCGGGCCTAGGACATCCGAACCGATCACATAGAAAGCCGACTTGGCTTCAATCAATTCCACTTCGTAATAGTCCGTAACATAAATATCCTTGACATTTTCAGCCGTTTTTCCGGCTGTATATTTCGCCGTGTCGAAGATATGTTTGAACATATCCTTGGCGCCGTCGTAGAAATAGTACGAACCATCCTTGAAGATGATTTGGGCTACCCATTTCGGGTATTTGTAGACAAACATGCCGCAGACAGGGCAGCGGTCGGATTTTTTGATGGTAACCGTGGGCTCGCCGGCAAAGCTCATATTCATACTGAGAAGCAGAATGAGCAGGGTCAACCAAAGAAATAGTGAGCATTCGGTCCCCCTCTTTGGAAAAGAGGGGCTAGGGGAGATTTTATTAAATAAATCCCCCTCAATCCCCCTTTTACAAAGGGGGAGGAGAGTACTTGCAAGAAATATGTTAGTGTTAATTTTGGTTTGCAGAGTCACAGGACCGGATTTAATAGACGACTTCATAGGAAATAACCAGGCTTGAGGTAACGATTTCATAAGTAACCAGCGCGGTAAACGCTGCGTATAAAATAACGGAAGCCAGAGCCAGTTTGCGGATAAACCCGCTCAACATGAATTGCAGGCTTTCCACGTGGCGAAAAGGAATCAATGCAGCAATACCGATACCTGACACCACAGCGCCGAACAAGAGAATATAGAGCAAGTAACCAAGATAATTGTACTCCTCCATGATGATGCAGAATGGACAGTGATGAGTCGGCAATTCATAGATGTAGAGCGATATAAAGGACACAATGGACACCAGCGAGATGATAAACATCAGCAGGCTAAGCGCGGCATAGACATAACCGCCCAGTCCCTTGAAATAGAAAAGTATCCCGCAAGCCAGTGTACATAACATGGCGCCATAAAAAACCCGCATCATCGGCAGTGCAGGCATTGAGGCAATTTCAGAGCCTATGCCCGTAACCCGTTCACTGCTGAACAGGCTGCCGCAACAGGAGGTAATCACATCCGCTTCCATGTCAAGAAAATAGGCACTTTCCAGAATCGTCTCCAGGATAATAACGGGTGCGATAATCACCAGCAGCAGGTACTTCTTTTTAATGAGCGGGTAGTCATAACCCTGATTGTCGGCATAATTCAAAACCAGCCAGAGGCCGGCCAGAATAAAGCTGAAAATTTTCAACACCAGCGTGGGATATCCGAAAGGATCGACGTTTAATGTGCCTGCAGCACACATGGCGCCAACAAAAAGCGGAGTCAGGCTATCGGCCGTGAATATGAACAAAAAAAGGGAAAGCAGTTGCAGGCCGAAAACATACGAGAGCAGGGTCGAGATCAGATAGGTTTTACGCTCCAGCACCAACTGCAATTCGTGTCCGCTCTGTATATCCCAGGACTTGAGTATTTGCACGCCATAATACACCGCATACAGAAGCATGCCGCTGGAGATATAAACGGCCAGCAGATTGGCAATGACAGTGGGGTGCAGAATCACGCCGACTCACCCTCGATTTGGCCATCGCGGAGGTTGACCACCCTGTCCACCATCGAGGATTCATAAACCAGGGGATCATGACTGGTGATGATGACAGTTTTGCCTTCCGCTTTGAATTTCTCGATAATTTCCATGAACCGGTACGATAGCTTGGTATCGAGGTGGGCGGTCGGTTCATCGGCAATGATAATGTGCGGATCGTTAATGAGGGCGCGCACGATGGAGGCTCGTTGTGCTTCACCTCCAGATAGCCATTCCACCTTCGAAGCCGCCTTATTGGCTATATTGAGCTCAGCCAAACCTTTCATCGCCTTCATTTTCAAATGAGAGCGTTTTTCTCCCAGCGGGTAGGCCGGCAACATGACGTTTTCCAATACGGAAATGCCTTTAATCAGATTTGGCTGCTGAAAAATGAAACCGAAGGTCTTGCGGCGAATATCGGTTAAAAACCGTTCCGGCAGGCTGGTAATTTCACGCCCCTGCAACTTCACGCGACCGGCCGTCGGACGGCTCATGCAACCGACGATGCTTAACAGCGTGGTTTTCCCCGAACCGCTGGGACCTTTCAGCACGGTGACCTGATTTTCCTCGACAAACAGATTGACGCTGTTCAACGCCGAAAACTCGCTGGGATTACCGGCGTTAAACACTTTTTTTACTTTAACCAGTTCAATCATGACTTAATCTCCAGTAAAGCGCATCGCCGAATCAGGGTCGATGGTCGCGGCTCGCCAGATCGGAACAATCGTTGCCACGGTATAAGGCACCACGGTCAGAAAGAACAACGTGGTTAACTGTTCGAGATTGACAAAAGGCGTCAGCTCGAAATTGGGATAGAGATTCGACCAGCCCTTGAGCGCCGGCTCGAATACCAGGGAACCGGTGAAAAAAACATGCACGTAGGCAAGAATCACGCCGGTAAAAAAAGCCGTCAACGAAACCATGGCGCCTTCCCAGAATTTCATCTGAATGACGTCCGACGTTTCCCAGCCGACAGCCTTGAGTATGCCGATCTCGCGTCGCTCCCCTGCACTTAAACCCGACGCCTTGTCCCAGGCGAAAATAACGAAGGCGAGCACGGCCGCCGAGAAAATGACAATCATCATGCCTCCCCGCCAGTTAAAAATGGAATCGTAAGTCCTCAGAATTTCGTCCCGGATGATGGGCCGGGCTTCGGGCAGGCGTTTTCTGATTTTCGAAGCCACCATTTCCACTTCGCTGGGATTGTTGACTGCCACGGTAACATCGGTCACGAAACTATTGTCGATACCGAAGAGTTTTCTAAAGTCTTCCCCGGTAAGCAACATCAAATCGGAGGAGACGAGTTCAGACTGTGAGGACAAGGTGCCGGCAATCCTGAAGTTCAACACGTTGCCGTCAAAAGCCCGAAACGGCATGTAATCACCCTTGCCGATATTGCGAAGACGGGCGATGCCGTTGCCGATAATCAGCGTTCCTGGTTCAAGCACTGCTCCGCCCAGTTCAAATAAAGGTTTTGACTTATCGGCGCCAGACTCGCTTTCAACCACAGTGGTTTTGGCGGATGGCTTGATAGTGTCTGCAAAGTTTCCGTTGCTTGGCGGAGTAAGCAGCGTGTAGTTGGCGCTTACCAGGCTGTCGTAATAATAGCCCCATAACCGGCTTTCGACGGCAGCCACTCCGCGAATGTTTTTTATAGTTTCAATGTAACTGACAGGAAACAGATCGTGCCGGCCAGCCACGATTTTTTGCACTACTATTTCCGGCGCGCCCTTCAGGATAAGCGAGGCTTCTTTTTTGATCGAGTAAGTGAAGAACATCGTCGAAGCCAGTATGAAGACGATGAGCGTATACAATGCCAGCAAGCCGAAGTTTTTCACCTTTCTGCGCAGCAGCGAAGAAATGGTGAAGTCGATAATGTAACGCTGCTTTTCAATCCAGTTTATCATCGGTTTTGGCTAATTCTTTCGGGTGGCTGGGTAAACGAACCCGACGGGAAGTGTTCCAGCGACAATGGATGATCCTGGAACGGAGTGTTCAAATCAGCCTGGGACAGATGCCGGGTGTAGCGGGCTTCGGTAAAAAGGCACAGATCAGTCAGTTTCAGCGTTTTCACCAACATTGCCTTTTCCTCAAGGTTTGCTTGCCGAGCGTTTTCGCTAAAAGAGGCATGCGCCAGCAACAGGCTCAACAAAACAACCCCGCTGGTAATATATATAAAAAATAATGAGGAATTTCTCATGATTGCAATACTTATAAATCCTTTAAGCCCCATAGCAAAAGGCGTCATGAACACTGCACAATGTCGACATCAGAAGCTGAAACACACCTCTTAAATATTAAGTAAACTTTAAAAGGCACCTGATCTCTCAGCCGTTTCATTATGCGACAATCAATTTAAAGGTAGCAAGCCTGTATAGTTGAATATTAGAAAATATGGATATTCCAAATATCCAACTTACGAAGTAAAGCAGGGTTTATGCCAAAAATAATAAGCTCTTATTAATCAGGCAACTAAGCTTGTATCTGCTAAAAATGATAATTAAACTATGTTATATAACGCAGTGTTGGCAAGTGATATGACGCACTTTTGCATCAAGCTTTGGATTTTCGATATTTTGATTTTTGCAGATTACCCAAAAACCTTTGTTAAAACGAGGCAAGTGTTGCGCTTCGAAATTGTTTGGAATGGATACCAGGCTTCGGTTTGCCTGGTGGAAAGTTTGCCTTTGTCTATTGCCTGTGGGAGCGACGCCTACGTGGCGACTTGAATCTCTAGTCGCGACGTAGGCGTCGCTCCCACTTTGCTAACCTGGCTGCTGACAATATCTGCGGAATTTTTGTTGTGAAATCCAAGGGCAATCAGGAGATTATTGTTTTCCAGCCAAAATATCCTGATAAAAGGACTCCAGACGTTGCCCCAGTTTCCTGGCTTCATGAATAAAGCGCTGCCGATAAGCTTCGATAACAGAATCTTTCTGCACGACTGGCTGTTCAGTCGTCACTTCATTCTGCCTGGAAGGGGGCACATCGTCTACAACTATGAATGTTCCGGGTATCATCCCCATCCAGCAACTCCAGGGAACTACGCCGCTTTCCGGAGGCGTAAACTCAATAATTTGCAACCCCTCTTTCAGCTCGATTTTCATCTTATATTGAGGAATCACGATAGTCTTGTTGCACTCGTTCATTTCCTTGCCGTCAATCACCCACTTGACAGGAACACCTTTGCGTAACGTGAATTGGTTGGGTGAGAAGCTGCTTTTCAGCACCTCCATGTTAATAGTTTGCTCAGTTTCGCATGACGGGCTTACCGCCACGGTCGGTGAAAACTTTTGCGACACGCGTGCGACCATGGTATTGAAGTCTACGCCTGTGCCCGTTACCGCCAGCCCCCGATTAAGCATGATTGCACCCAGCATCATCACGATAACGCCGGATGCTTTCAGTAACTTGGGCGTAAGGTTTGCCGAAAGCAGACTGGTGAGAAACCCGAAACCTAACAGTAAAGGCAAAGTGCCGATGCCGAAAAAGAACAAAATGGCCGCACCCTCAGTCCAGCTACCTGTGCCAGCCGCCATTACGTACATGGCTTGCAAAGGGCCGCAAATAATCATCAGGCCATTCAGGAGACCAATAACAAAAGGGTTGCTGCGTTTCCGGTATTCCTTGCCAACGAAACGCATGACAAACTTCGGGGTCCTGAGGTGGAAATGACTCAAAGCAGGGAACACATCCAGCATGTGCAAGCCGAACAGGATCAGAAATGCTCCGGCAGCAACACCCACTGCGCCTTGCGCATAAGGTGTAAAGGCGATGACCGAGCCAAATGCGCCAAATAGTGCACCGATAGCCGTATAGGACAGCGTTTTACCGATGCCGTAAAGGAAATGCGTAGCATAGGATTTCTGTCCATTGGTGGCGCTTTTCGCGGTGTAACCCAGAATCAAAGGACCGCACATACCTACGCAGTGAAAGCTGGTCAGGAAACCAATCAGGACCAGCAGCCCATAACTCATGTCCCGGCTGATCTTGGGCATGTCAGTGTGGTTCATGAACCAGCTATCGAGCCAAAGAATAAAGCCAATGCCGACGAGTGCAATCGACACCGCTGCGATCTTTTTTAACACAATGAACAAGGTGTTAGCACGCGGATGAATCGGGCCGGGTTGTAAACTTTCGCTTGTAGTGTTCATGATTGGGTTTCGAGCATGACTGAAATTCTCTGGATTGGCATGGATAGCTGTGAGGTTTAGCGTCAGTAATTGTCTTGGCGAAGTATATCAGGTATAGATTATTGAATACTTATATAGGGGTCAAGTATCGACAGACTGTCCATATACAAAGACGAGACAGCATTAGCTCAAGATTGGTTTCTGTTGAGTTAATCCAGGCTTATATTGTTTCCTGATTTTCCCTCTTATTAATAAGGCCTGAGTCGCAATGACTGGGCAGGTTAAAGATTAACGTTAGCTTAATCATTAATTGACTTGGCTATCGAAATTATCTTAAATAAGTTACAGTCAAATAACAGGGTATTCAATGAATCACATATCTGCAGAAACACATTCTACCCCCACAGAACCAGGTAAGGGGCAAATTACAATGGAAGGTGGCCAATCATCCAAAGTCGAGGTCGTAGCCAAAGGTGTCGCTACCGCAGTGGCGGCAACAACAATCGTAAAAACCGGCAAAGGGGTCATGACTACACTTGCCAGACATCCCCTTGTTATGTTTAGTCTGGGTATTACAGCGGGTTATTTGGCGCATAAATACCGTAAAGAGATTATTGCAATCGCCAGCCAAACCACAGAACAGAGCAAGGATTTTGTATTGCGTCAAAAAGAAAACCTTAGAGACCTGCTTGCGGAAACTCAGGAAAGCGCTGAAGATGAGGGCGCTTCGAAATAAACCTTGTTCTTGCTTGTTCAAACCATCAAATTAGGAGGTCATCATTACTATTCAGAATCAGTATTTATTAAGTTGCTTCATGAAATTAAAATGTCCTTTTGCTTGTTATGAAACCTGAAAAAGGTAATTAATGCCCTATCCAGGTTAAGCAAAATGATTAGCTTTTTAGGAATTCAATTTTAACTAATGTTGGAAAGGAGTAAAAAGTTATGTCACACGTAAATGCAGAAAAGACTGTTGCCAGCGCAGCAACAGCAAAGATGATGGACACCGCGATGGGGAAAATGGGTATGGGTTCGATGATGAAGGAAGGCATGGGGCCGATGATGGGTGGCATGAGTTCTATGATGAACGAGGGTATGGGTCCGATGATGGGAGGCATGGGCTCTTTGATGAAAACCCCGGGTATTGCCACAGGTGTCGTTGTCACTACCGGTTCCAGCGCAGGGAAAAGTGTCATAAAAAAAGTCTTCACACATCCCTTGGTGCTTTTCGGTCTCGGCGTTGTTGCAGGCTGTTATCTTTATAAATATCGCAAGTCTATCCTCTCGAGTTCTGTCGAACCCGAAGAAGAATAAAATATCTGTTTTGTTGCAATTGGAGCACCCGAAAACAATGCTTCACTTAAAGACATTGCCGGTTTGAAATTTCTGAAAGCTCACTATTATGGACACTGAAATGAAGTCATCTCATACCGGCAACCTAACTCATGGCAAAGTGGTTCATGCATTGAACCGGCGAGTTCGTATTATTTCCCCGGTTTTGCTCAAAGATCCGGAGCGTGCATGTGTTCTGGAGATTCTGCTGCTAAAGCGGGATGGCATCGAAAAAGTTCGCACAGTTCCCGATATTGCCTCCGTAGTTATCAATTTTGATTCCAAAAAACTGCCGAAAGAAAAGCTGCTCACCCTTCTGGATGCGTTACTGGTAAATCTGGGCAAAAGAAAACCCGCTGCAATCAGTAGCTGTTCGCAATTGGTGGCTACTGATGCCGATCTCAGCCTCTCCGAACAGGAATTCAATCTTACTGTGGATGGAATGACTTGCGTATCCTGCGCGCTTTTAATCGAAATGGTGTTGAAACGGGATCCACGTATTTCCTCGGCGAACGTCAATTATGCTTCGGAAACGGCTTCTGTGACCGGCCGGGTCAACAAGGAAATCTTGTGTACGCTAATCGACAATATGGGTTACAAGGCGCAGAGTTTAGATAGTCTATCTCAACGTCAAATTATGATCGCGCGTGAAAAGAAACGTCTGGTTGACGCCCGGCGACGTGCTGTTCTATCCGCGGTGCTAAGTTTGCCCGTCATGATAATCGGCATGGCCGCGCCTGTGTCCAGATACTGGCATTGGGCACAGCATCTACTTGCCACGCCTATTGTACTGTGGGCGGGTCGGCCCTTCTTTGAAAAGGCCATAAAACTGGCCCGGCAACACGCTGCCAATATGGACAGCCTGATCGCTTTGGGAGTGGGATCATCTTACGGTTATAGTGTGGCTACCCTGCTGGCTGGCAAGCGGGGGTTATATTTTGATTCGGCAACCGGGATTATTACTTTCGTCCTGATCGGCCGTTACCTGGAAGAAAAGGCCAAAGGCAAAGCCCATGAAGCTATCCGCTCACTGGTTAATTTGCAACCGCAAAATGCCACAGTACTGCATGGCAACAAGGAAGCCACAGTTAATGTAGAAGATGTTCTGATTGGTGATATATTGCTGGTACGTCCCGGTGAAAAGATTCCGACTGACGGCATTGTTATTGAGGGAATTTCAACTGTTGATGAATCGATGGTCACAGGTGAAAGCATACCCGTTGTCAAGGAACCGGGGCATCGCTTGGTGGGTGGATGTATCAATGCCAATGGCGCATTGAAGATGCGAGTTACAGCCATTGGTGCGGATACTTTCCTCGCGAACATCATTCATATGGTGGATCAGGCCCAATCTTCCAAATTACCCATTCAAAAAACAGTTGATCGCATTTCTTCTGTTTTCGTCCCTTCTGTAATGGCGGCATCAGCCATTACATTCCTGGCCTGGATGGCTGTAGGAGTGGGTTTCCGAATCGCTTTCAGTAATGCCATCGCTGTGCTGTTGATCGCCTGCCCCTGCTCGCTTGGGTTGGCAACGCCGATGGCCATTATGGTCGGCACCGGACAGTCGGCCCGGCGCGGCGTTTACATCCGCAATGGGGCAAGCCTGGAGATGGCGTCAAAGTTAACGACGATTGTATTTGATAAAACAGGAACCATTACCGAAGGCAAACCGCGGGTTACCGATTTTATTAACGTTTCTAAAGAAAGCGAGGAACGGATATTGGCATTGGTCGCCGGCGCCGAAACCGGATCCGAGCATTTTCTCGCAAAATCTGTCGTCGCTTATGCCCTGGATCGAAATGTTAGCCTCGTCGAGGCAGATGAATTCAACAATAGCCCAGGTCATGGCATTATCGCTCGCGTGGACGGTTGCGAAGTTCTCGTTGGTAACCGCGCCTGGCTTGAACAATCAGGCGTTGATGTAAATGCCTTCGTACAGCGCGCCTTAACCCTGTCCGAACAAGGCAAGACCCCGGTTTATGTTGGCGTGGATGGAAAGATATCCGCCCTGTTTGGTATTGCCGACCAGGCAAGAGTAAACGCAGGAAAAGCTGTCGAACGGCTGCGCAGGCTTGGTATCAAACCCATGATAGTGACGGGTGATACCGAACAAACAGCACGTTACGTTGCCATGCAAGTCGGCATTGATGCCGTTATCGCCCATGCCAAACCGGAAAGGAAACTCGAAATTATCCGCGAGTTGCAAGCTCAAGGTCACAAAGTAGGCATGATTGGTGACGGTATTAATGATGCGCCCGCTCTGGCAGCTGCAGATGTCAGCTTTGCCATCGGGACCGGCACTGATGTCGCCATAGAAACGGCTGATCTCACCCTGGTCAGTGGCGATATTAATAAAATCGCTGACGTCATGGAATTGAGCAACGCGACCCTACGCATCATCAAGCAAAACCTGTTCTGGGCGCTGGGTTACAACACAGTGGCAATCCCGGTAGCGGCGCTGGGGAAACTCAACCCCATGATCGCATCCGCAGCCATGGCTTTCAGCTCTATTTCAGTAGTGCTTAATTCACTGCGGCTTCAACGCAAATAGAAATAAGGAATTCTCAAGATTAAATGTTGAAAGCAAATGTTTTATCGTTGCCAACATTCTGGAATTGGGTGAAGGAGTTGCGGTAGATAAATCGATTGTTATTTCGCTATTTATGGAATTTCTACATGCAATCCACATAGATCACATGCTTTTTTTGTATTGACTTTATTGTTTTCGGCACTCATTAAGAATTTCGATTTTGTTCATTAACTAACAGTTAATTTATTATATGATCTTATAGGATTTGTTTTTCTGTTTTGTGAATCAAAACCGGAATTTTCTTGTGGAGCCACTGCCTCTGGCCAGATACCGAAAGCTAATTGGAATTGGATTGGCGATTGGTAAAATCAGCTAAGGAATGGTAATTAAATAAGTTGAACAGAAGCAAATTTAAACCGACACGG
>CAYVFT010000031.1:0-34992 GCA_964450225.1 uncultured Crenothrix sp.
ATGAAGAAGGTAAAAACGCCCTGCACATACAGCATATCGGGATACCTGGATTGCTTGCGGATTTTTAAGATTCTTCTAAGCTGTACCTTTTGCTGACACTATTTGTCGCTTCCGCAACGCCCGATAATAAATATACGTTGGGAGTGCGGCAATTAAGTGCTTTAAAGTGTGGCCGCTGATTAAGCCCAATGCGCTATAAATCCGGGCATCGAATAATTCCACGAGTTTCGAAAAGGCATAAGACTATGATTATGTCCCAAATGTACTTATTCCCGTTCAACCGGGAGTTAAAAAGCCATAAAATCAAAACGAAGGGAATGTTGGAAAAAACATTATTAAAATTGGCTATAATTTAGCATGCCACGCCGGTCGGCAAAAGCATGGTAGCCCGGATCCTGGCCGATAGGATCCATGCTAAATACCGCGATAATGGAGGCGGCTACGATTATTGCAATTATTTTCAGGCGATGATCACCAAGCATAAACTAACTCCATTTCAATTTATAATTACGGCGTTATGTTCAGTTTTGAATGGCCCCGGTTTTTTGCTCTCAAGCGTAATACTCAAGAGTTGATAACGCGACCCCCACTCATCTGATTCATTTCAAATGTTCTACTTGCTAATTATGACTGAGGCGAGGTCACCGGCCAGTGAAACCGACAGTTGGAGCTTGTCTGCTCCACTTTACTTCGCGTTCAGGCCGTGTTGACGAGTCAATAGCACAGACTTCCAATGAGATTCACGTTGGAGCACTTCGTCGCGACTTTCGTTGATATCTGCGATCTCCAGCACGGAAAACCGGAACTGAAGAACATATTCGGGATCACCGTCCATAAAATCATCCTCATAAATAAATGCTTCAACTATACCTCTTTTCTTGAATGTCAAGCAGATAAGTTTTTATTACTTAGGCCAAATTGTTATTCTTTTTTTCATTCGGATGCCAGGTAAACATCGTGTACCGGTCTTCCAAATCTACTACGAAGACACAAAGAGCACGAAGTTTTTACCTTGGATTTTCTTCATGACCTTCGTGTCTTCCTGGTTTTATGTCTCAAATTGATGCGTGTAATTTGGCCATCCTCCTACCACTGCGACTCACCGGTTTCTGGATCGTACATTTCGTGGACAATTTTATGCCGGTTGGCAATTAATTCTTCAATGCTTGGCGAATTGCTCATGGCCCGTGAAATAGCCAGCTTCATTGCCTCGTAGTTGGTGCGATATAAATCCTTACGGTCGACATCAGGATTAGCTGCGCATTCGGGGGCTATCCATAGCATCGCGATGATGCACAGATCATTGGCTTGACCGGCGGGAATAACGCCATCGATGACGCTGTCAAGGACAGCATCGGCGACTGCTGATTGTACGGGCCCGCCAAACAAGTTCACATAAGCGGTTGATTTAATGGTTACTTTGGGGACTATTATCGTTGCAGGCCGCACTTGCTGGTTGCAGGCGCGGATGGCAAACATGCGAGTATGACCTTCAGTTTGTCCCATCAGGGTTGCGAAAGCATTACCCGCAGGCCCTTTTACATCACCTATCAGTATTTCCGGCATGGCATCTGTGCCTTGTCCATCGCTGGAAAATACGGTTGCTTCACCGGTTCTAAACCAAATTGTATCTGACATTAATAACCTCCAAAAAGAGCAGTAACAGGAGTGGGCATTCTATGATGGATAGTCAGCACCGACAATATACTTATGTGAATTTGCCAAAACAGCGGAAGAAGCCATGCTGTTGATTCGGATATACGGTGTCCAAAGTGGCAGTTGGCTGAGTGGAGCCAAAGCCGGTTGGTCGCTTCGACTTCGCTCAGCGAATGTAGCGAACAGTATAAGCCAACAGCATTGCGCGGAGGGCAAGCACGGTTATGATAATATGTATATTATTCACTGCTTATTCAGCGAAACTGAGTCACCCTTAAGCCTCCAGGACAGATTTTTTTCCTACTATGTTAATAAAATTATTGCCAATATTTTCTACCGCACTGTTTTATCTGTTGTATTACCTGATTACTGCTTTCAAGTTTGATGTGCAGATAGATCTTTCAGCTATTTTCTATGATTTTTTGCTGCAACTGGGTATCGGTTATATTCTTTTTGCCATTTCAAAGCGTGTCTGGATTTTTCTGATAATTCAGGCTTTGGTGATGGGTATTTTATATATCGGTAATGCAGTAAAAATGTCTTTTTTTGGCGGCCCGATTATACCTGACGATGTTTTTGCGCTGCGTTCATTACTGTTGATACTGGAAGGATGGCGGTTTTTTGCCACCGCAATTCCACTGGCCGCGATTGCCAGTTTATTGCTGTTCAATTTTACCATGCGCCACTGGAGCGCATATCTCGCCTGTCTGACAGCGATTTTGCTGGGGATTACCCTGGTTTATAAACCCGTTATGATACTTGATCCACTTGATAAACATTTCGGTAATTCGAAATGGGATCAACGTTCCAATTATTTGTCGCGCGGCCCCTTGCTTTATAGTCTGCAAGAAGGCGCACGCTTTTTTGCATTAGCCGATAAGTCGCCAGATCTTGATGAGGCTCAGATGGCAGCCGAGAACCTGCTAAGCGCTGTACCTGCGCCCAAGCAGTTTACGGAAAAAAAACCTTTTACACCACGCAATGTACACATTGTGTTACTGGAATCATTCTGGGATCCCAGCGAGCTAAAAAAAGCCCATTACTCACAAAATCCTTTGGCTCCTGATTTTCGCAAACTCTGGAAAAGTACGGATTATTCACATGCCTTGGTCCCGGTATTTGGTGGCGGTACCGCAAATTCAGAATTTGAAGTGTTATGCGGATTTCCAGTGACCAAGGGCAGTGTAAAATTTGAGCGTCAATTGCTTAACGCTGTACCGTGCCTGCCACATATTCTTGCCGATAAAGGTTATCGAACTGTCGCTTCGCATCCGAATGTGCCGGTGTTCTGGAATCGGGTTAATGCCTATCGAAACATAGGGTTTCAAACCTACTGGTCGAAACAGGATTTCTTACTGGATGATATGAATCGCGAGTTTTTGTCCGATACCTCGCTCTATCGTCAAGTTATGGAGAAAATATCCGGATCACTGGATAACAAACAACCCATTCTGGATTACATCGTGACTTATTTTGGACACTGGAATTACCCTTTAAGCGAAAGTCGTCCCGAAAAGGTAAGCTCTCGCTCCAAGGTTGAAGAGGTATCATCTTATGCCAACACGGTCTATTACAAATCACGAGAGCTAATGGCATTTTTAGAGCAATTAAGACTTCGTGATCCCGATGGTATTATTGTGGCTTTTGGTGATCACCTGCCTAATTTGGGAGATGGATATGTGGATTCAGGCGCGCTTTATTCCAGTTGGAGTGATTTTACACCCGCCATGTTCAAGTTTCATGTGACTACACCAATGATCATTATCGACGGAAAAAACGGTCCAGTTAAAGTCGGCAATTTTCCGCTTTATCAAGTGCCAAAACTTGTACTTAATTTACTCAATTATAATGAACCCAGCATTATGGATTATGTTATTCCCTTGTCTGATATGCGTGTTCGACCATTACCCGGATTGCATTTTGATTTACTTAAGGGGGATAAGGTCGATTTATGTAAAGAACCACCCTTTTCGGAGACGTGTCAGAAATCGATGCGCTGGCTGCAAGATGTGTTAGTGGTTAGTAATGATTTATTCATAGGTCGCCAATATACGCGTCCCAAACATGCGCCTGATCAACAGACAGAACCTATGCCGGGAGATGAAGCGGCTCAACCTCCCGTAGCTGTTCGTGTGCCGTAATGACCCGGTCCGGCATGGAAGGAAGCTCTTACTACAAATTACCCAAAGTGCTGCAATGGATAGTGGGCAACATCAGCCTGCATCACATACACCACGTCAAGGCCAATATTCCCAACTATAATCTGCAACGTTGCTATGATGCGGGGAGTCGCTATTTTTGCGAAAGATTTTTCCGGGCATCCTGCTAGGAAAAATCGGCAAAAATGTACGCGACCGCTTATGCCTTCGGCGGCCCCGATTCGTCCTCGTCACCTCGTCTCGACCCGACAAGGGGTCGAGACATAGGCTCCAAATGACTTGACGCCGTGTTGCGATGCCTTGCAGTTTTACTCCGCAAGCTACGAAAACCGCCCGGCGCCACGGCTATCGGGGACTAAAAATCTTCACTTCGCTATCGCTCCGTTTCCAAGATTTTCAGCGGAAGTATCAGCCTTGCAGACAGTAACCCCGTTGACTTTTAGTAAAAGCCTTAAATCGTTATGGCTTAATCTGTGGGACGAACAGAGGCAAAAACTGGTGAGTTTCCGGTCGATCAGAATGCTGCCCCGTATGATAAAGTCAACTTGCGAGTAATTGCTAGCTTGGTGGGCAACGCTGTTCGCCCACCATTTTCATCCCCGTTCCAAACATCGACCTCTTTAGAAAGTCTGTACATTCCCAAAATGACCGAAAGCCATTATGAAGGAAAATGGCCACATCAATTACATGACTGCAACGTCATGCGCTCGATGCATCAAGCCTTTACTTTCGTCGAAAAGTAAAGGCTCACAATACAATCCGCCGTTGATGAAACGCTTCAGCCGTAGGTTGATTCGTAATTGTTAGCATGGCGGATTCGGGTAACTCCTGGCAGATCAAACGGAACATCAACTCTTCTCCATCGGGATCAAGCGAGTCGAAGGCCTCTTGCAAGAGTATCCACTTAGGCCGATATAATAGCAAACGCACCAGTCCCAGGCGCTGCTGCTGCTCACGGGTCAGCGCTTTTTCCCAGGAATCGGTTTGTTCAAGTTGCCCCACGAAATCCTCAAGTCCGGCCAGTTTTAGAAATTCCTCAATCATGGCCTGGCTAAACGTTTCAGGGAGAGAAGGGTAGCAAATTGCGGCACGTAGCGTCCCATCCGGTAAATACGGCCGTGGCGGCATAAAGAACATGGGTTCTTCATCGGGTAATTCGATACGCCCGCGTCCCCAAGGCCAGAGACCGGCTATCGCCTTAAAGAGTTTGGCCCCAGTAGCAGCATCGCCAGCAATGAGGACACGTTCGCCCAGTCTGATTTCGTCATTAAGATCGCATATAAGCACTTCGCCATTGAGTTTGGAGATACACAGATCATGAAAGTGTAAAGTGGACTGAGTGGGTTTTTCTATCAAAATCCGTTGGGGATCAGGGCGCGTGATTTCCTGCTCTAAATCTTCCAAGGCCTTGACTAATCCCAATACACGTTCAACCGATGCACGCCATTGTGCTATTCCGGCCATATTATTGACTGGCCAGGACAATGCTGCACTCATCTGTTGAAACGCCTGCACAGATTGCATCAACGCACCCAGGGTAATGCTGCCAAGAATATAGCGTGGCGCGGCTATCAGGATGGGGAACGCCATTGACATCACGGAATAGCCGGAATTGAAGAGGAGAATGTTTGCCCAGGCCTGGGTTTGACGGTTATAGACAGTGGCAAGAGCTTGAAAAAGGCCAAGAAAGCGCTTTTGTTCATTGACTTCCCCGTGAATCAGGGCAATTGCCTGGGAGTTTTCCCGCGCCTTCACCAAACCAAAGCGGAAATTGGCCTCAGCGGTCTGCATGGCATTTGTAGCTATAGTTAAAGGCTGGCCTACCCACCAGCCCAACAATGAAGCACCAGCCGTATAAATAATTGCTATCCAGACTAAATACCCGTACACAGGCATCTGAATCACCCCCAAATCGAGATTGACAGTACCCGAAAGCGTCCAGAGGATTTTGGTAAAACTGATGAGTAACAGCAAACTATAGAATAACGAGTGACTGAGAGTGATGGCTTCATCAGTGGCAATTCGGATATCTTCAGCTATACGGCCATCGGGGTTATCATGTTCCGCGGTTTGCAAGTGGGTGACTAGATAATGACGGCCATTGTGCATCCATTGGCCGATGATGCGTTCTGTTAGCCAGGATCGCCAGCCGATTTGCAAATGCCGCTTAACTGTAAGATGCATGAACGTGACGCCCATACTGGCTGCAAAAATCAGCACAAGAAGTCCTACCTGTTTGAATAGTCCAGACATCGAGTGCTGCTCAAGCGCATTGAAAAGGTCAGCGCTCCATTCCGTGATGATGACTGCAAGGACCATTTGCAGCACAGTAAGGACAATTAAGGCCAACGTTCGTTTGCGGATAATGGCCTTGTTTTCAGAGTTCCAAAAGGGGCCGGCTAATCGTATAAATTGAATGAGAAATCCGCTTTGACCTTGCATAGGTGATTCTCCGCGTTGAGGTGAGATAAATACAGCAAATACAACGTGACTTGATAATGCACACGTGTATCTTGTTCTTTACTTAAGGTTTAAAGGTAAGCCATTTGAACAATTACAGGCCTTTCCACTAAATAATTCCGAATACCAAAACCTCAAAAAAATTTAGGCATAACCTGTTTCCGGACTACCTGGAAATTCCCTTAAACGTCAAAAGACTTCTTCTCTCGATACTGCCACAATGGCAACGCGAGCATCAGCAAACTTGTCAACCAAAGCAGCAATTGGCGGTTGGTAATCGTATAGATCAACGCAGTACTTATTCTTTCGCCAACATCGGGATAGCTCTCGATAAAATCGTGTCCTATGATAAACGCGTAAGTTTCGCCTGCGATAATCGCCAGAACCATGAAGACCAGTGCATAGGCCGAAGTCCGTAGCGGCATTAGGATAAGTGCTGCGGCGATCAACATTGCCCAGCCCAATAATTGGCTGTAGTTGGTGGTGACCATAAATGTCGCATAAATCCTATCGGTAAATACAGGATAAGCTTGTTCATAGTTTGAGTTGTGCATAACAAAAGCCATTTCGATGACGATTAAAATCAGGCCTGTTACAGTTAATATCAGACTTGCTGTTTTTACCCATTTCACTGAGAGAGCCTGTGAACCGAATAGGTCGTTAACTTCCAGCGCAGAAGCAAGGTTTCTGCCTTTTACGAAATAACGAATAAGCATGAAGCCTAAAACTCCAACCACGGGTATGCTGGTCACCGAATTTGGAAAGCTCAAATAGCGTCCATTTAGCGCCAGGGCCTGGGATTTATAAAGCGCAATAGCAACAAAGAATAGCACCAGGTAGCGTATCCATATACCACTTTTTTCGCTCATTTTGTCTCTTAACATATCAAGAGTGCGCCGAAGTATCAAGGCACCCAATAGCAAACTCAATCCGCCGATAAACAAGGCATGCAGGCGCTCGATTAGGCTATAGCTTGTATACCAATGATCGCCGATCTGGTTTACAAGCAAAGCACTTAGCAATTGAGTAAAGCCGAGCAATACCAATATTCGAAATGGAGCAAGCTGCATGATCATTTTTGCCTGCAAACCGGCCGCAAGCAGCGTAATCAATCCTGCATAATACAACCGCATCGGCCAATTTGGATTTTCCGTCACTTTGCCGGTCAATGGAAATACCAATTCACGGTCAGCCGAATAAAGCCCCCAATTGGCGCCAACTACACCTTCAAGTTGGCTTTTCCAGGGCTGGTTAAATGCCTCAACAATGTTGTAGTCAAAGCCATTTTTATTGGCCAATTGCACCAGCGAACGGATAAATTTAGCTTCGTTGACGACACTGGGTACCGCCCAGCCGCGCTGGCGTCCGGCGCTGGGCCAGCCCGATTCGCCGATTAGAATCGGCTTGCCGGGATAAGCATCGCGGATTTTCCGGTAATTTTTTTCGACGTGTGCGGCAGTATCTTCAATTTTCAAGGGTTCGTCTTCCCAATACGGCAAAATATGCACAGTGAAAAAATCGACTTCTTGAGCAATTTCGGGATAGCGCATATAAAAAGACCATACGTCGGCATAAGAGACCGGTTGTTTGACTGACCGCTTGACCTGGCGGATGTATTGCAACAGTTGTTCAGGTTTCAACTCGCCCCTGAGCAGAACTTCATTGCCAACGATAACCCGCTTGATGACATCTGGATATTGATTAGCCAATTTAATCAATTGATCAATCTCGGCCTGATTTTCCTCCGCCATCGTCATGCCACCTATCCAGGCACCCTGTATAACATTGACACCGTATTTTCGGGCAATGGCTGCTACATTCGTCAGTCCGCGCGTACTTGCATAGGTACGTACGCTATGGGTTCCCCCAGCCAGCAAACGTAGATCTTCGTCTATCTCTTCAGAAGTCGGAAATACTTCCGTCAAAGGACTTTGCCCCTCACGGAATGGCGCAAACGAAACGCTGCTGATTTTTCCGTCAGGAACATCGGGCCCTGCATCCTGGGGCAGATTGCTTAACCAGGCCAGCAGGCCATTAACAGCTATAACCAGTAAAACAAACAGAATGAGTCTAGAAATTTTCATATTAAAACTGTCAACATTATCGATGGAATCAAGAGGGATATAATAACTTATTAAAACTCTCTTATGTTAAGCAGCGATCCGGGTTTTTATATCTGACCTCGCTTGCCTGTTTTACTATTTTCTTTTATTCCTATATCTTCTGCATATCAAGTAGTTCTCACGTTAACCAATATAATTGGTTATTGCTTAACTGCAGAGAATGTAAAATAAAAGTTATGTAAACGATCGTGAAATTCTATTCGGCATTCACACCGGAATAATTATCATTGGTAAATTTAAACCTGGTTAAGTCGGGCATAAAAAAACATGCCGACTACCCGGCTATATAACGCCCATTTTTAGCCATCGGCAGCAACAAATAAATGAAACCAAGTATCAACAAATCAGTTATCGATGAAAAAAAATTGAATGCAAAAAGTACTCTTCTAATTATCGCCGTATTGGTTTTGCCGGGGTGTGGAATGAAAACAATAAAAGCTAATAAAGAAACTGCAATAGCCGATAAAGTCGGTAATCTTTTAGCGCAGATGACTCTGGAAGAAAAAGTGGGACAAATGACGCAGATAGATTTTACGATGATCGGCGTTCCTGAGGCTCTACATGCTGACTATCCGATTGATCCCGCCAAGCTGGAAGATGCCGTTATCAATCGCCATATCGGTTCAATTATTAATACACCCTATACGCCCAATAACAAAGCGCAGTCGATTGCAATTTGGCGCAAAATGATGCTGGCAGTACAACAGGTATCTACAAAAAGCCGCTTAAAAATTCCGGTTCTTTATGGCATAGATGCTATTCACGGTGCGACCTACACCAAGAATTCGACGCTATTTCCGCAAGCCATCAGCATGGCGGCAACTTTTAATCCCGAACTGAGCTTTAAAGAAGGCGAGATCACTGCACGTGAAATCCGTGCGTCCGGCCTCCCCTGGAATTTTTCACCGGTCATGGATGTAGGCCGTCAACCGCTGTGGCCTCGCTTGTGGGAGACTTATGGCGAAGATGTGCATTTGGCATCCGTACTGGGTTCGTCTTATATAAAAGGTCATCAAGGCGATGATTTTTCTGCGCCCGATAAAGCTGCGACCTGTTTGAAACATTTTGTCGGTTACAGTTTTCCATTTAATGGCAAAGACAGAACCCCCTCCTGGATAAGCGAACGCATGCTGCGCGAATATTTTTTGCCGACATTTGAGGCAGGCGTAAAAGCAGGAGCACCGACGGTGATGGTTAATTCAGCGGAAGTTGACGGTATTCCTGGGCATGCAAACCAGCATTACCTGAACACAATTTTGCGAAAAGAAATGGGGTTTAAGGGCTTTACGGTTTCCGACTGGGAAGACATCAAACGGCTTTATACGCGTGACAAGCTGGCAGCATCACCCAAAGAAGCGGTAAAAATTGCCGTTATGGCCGGAGTTGATATGAGCATGGTGCCTCTGGATTATTCCTTTTATGAGCTGTTATTGGATTTGGTCAAAGCGGGTGAAGTGCCAATGGCCAGAATTGATGAAGCGGTTGCCAGAATTCTCACAGTCAAATATCAGGCTGGATTATTTGCACCGGAAACGTCTTTTCTGCCGGTAGAGGCTCATTTTGCAACGGAGGAAGCTCTGGAAACCAATCGCCAGGCCGCACACGAATCTATCATATTGGCAAAAAATTCCGATACAATTCTGCCGCTGAAAAAAACCGCCAATATTTTGGTTACCGGGCCTTCCGCAAATTTATTGAGCGCGCTAAACGGTGGCTGGACGATTACCTGGCAGGGCGATGACGAGAGCTTGTATCCGCCAGAAAAATTAACCGTTTTAAAGGCGCTGCAAAAAAAATCCACAGGGCAAATTACTTACGTTCCCGGCAGCTCGTTTGACGATGAAATCGATATTGAAAAAGCCGTTGCCGAGGCTAAAAAACACGATGTTGTGCTGCTTTGTCTGGGCGAAAAGCCTTATACCGAAACGCTTGGCAACATCGAGTCATTAACGCTGCAACCCGCGCAAATGAAGTTAGCCAATGCGGTTATAGCTACCGGCAAACCAGTGATTCTATTAATGCTGGGCGGGCGTCCACGCATTATTACGCCGATAGCCGAACACGCAGCCGGTGTGTTGCTCGGTTTTCTACCGGGCATGGAAGGCGGTGAAGCAATTGCCGATATTTTAATGGGCGAATACAACCCCAACGGCAAATTGCCAATTTCATATCCCCGCAATACCAATGGCATTACCTTGTACGATTACAAACCCATCGAATCGTTTGAATCGAATACCTATAACCCTTTGTATCCGTTTGGGCATGGCTTGAGTTACACCTCGTTTGCAACCAGCGGTTTGACTATTGAAAAAACTCTGATCAACGCCAACGAAACGCTTACTATCACCGTTGACGTAAAAAACACCGGCTTGTTAAAAGGCAAGGAAACAGTTTTGCTGTATCTGCATGATGTTGCCGCTTCCGTAACCAGACCAAACAAGCAATTGAAAGCCTTCAAAAAAGTCGAGTTGGAGCCGGGACAAACAAAAAAGCTCAGTTTTACCTTAACGCCGCATGATTTATCGTTTATCGGCGTGGATTTAAAACGAATTGTTGAACCGGGAGAGTTTGAAATAACGGTTGGCAAGGAAACGGTTACATTCTCGGTAATCCAATAACACTAATTTAAAAAAAAGGAATTTGAAAGTTGCTTAAGTCATTTTGAGCAGTTTACTCATCCGTATTTAGATCCAATTTTGATACTCGATGGAACCGAGCACGGTAAGCCTTAGCGAAAATATTCACGATTACATCAAAGCCCAGTTATGCAGTATCAAATTACGCTTTGAATGAGAAATTACAATCGTGCAATTGCCCTGATACTTATTGGTCAATTACTTGACGCAAGTTGCGACTAGATGTAGCTTTAAAGCATGCTGGAACATAACTCATCGCACAGGAAAACCCATGAATGCAAACACAGAACACGGCACAGATGAAGTAGCTGTTTATGTTGAAAAAGCCCGTAGCGCCCAAAAAAAGATTGCGGATTATTCCCAGGACCAGGTCGATGAATTGGTGACAGCCGTTTGCTGGGCTATCGTGCGCCAGGATCGTGCGGAACAACTGGCGAAACTGGCGGTGGATGAAGGCGGTTTTGGCAATTACAGCGATAAAGTCAGCAAGATACGTAACCGTTTGATGGGGACCCTCCGCGACATGCAGAACGTTAAAACCGTTGGCATCGTTGAAGAGATACCGGAAAAAGGCCTGATTAAAATAGCCAAACCGGTTGGTGTGATTGCCGCACTCATTCCAACGACTGGTCCCGATGCCACCCCCCCTTTAAAAACGCTGCTGGCGCTGAAAGGGCGCAATGCCATCATCATAGCCGCCCATCCCAGGACGCAGAAAACCACCGAATTGACCGTAAAGCTAATGCGCGAAGCCTGTGAGCAGGTGGGCGCGCCAGCCGATTTAATCCAGGTTATTGAAAAACCTTCCCTTTCAAAAACACAAAAACTAATGCAGCAAGCCGATTTGATTATCGCTACTGGCGGAGCCGGAATGGTAAAGGCTGCTTATAGCTCCGGAACCCCAGCGTATGGCGTTGGCGTTGGCAATGCTGTCCATGTAGTTGATGAAACGGGTGATCTGGATGATGCAGCAAATATGATTACCGGCGCAAAGAAATTTGATTATGCGACCAGTTGCCTGGCTGATAATGCGGCCGTGGTGCATGAGTCTGTTTATGACGATTTGCTCAAGCATCTGCAAAATCTTGGCGCATATCTTTGCACGGTTGAAGAAAAGGCAAAATTACAAAAACTCATGTGGCCGGATCCGGAAAACCATATCCCCAGTATCGATGTGATTGCAAAACCCGCTACACATATCGCAAAGCTGGCAGGCATTAATGTTCCTGATAATTGCAGTGTTCTAATTGTCGAAGAAAACGGCACTGGCCCCGATTACCCCTTTTCCGGAGAAAAACTGTCACCGGTGCTTGCGCTTTATAAATACAGTGGCGTTATAGATAACGCAATAGCCCAGGTAAACGCAATCACAGACTATCAGGGGCAAGGCCATACCTGTGGCATTCATACAGCCATTGATGGGCATGCGCTGGCATTGGCTATGAAAACGAAGACCGGACGAGTCATGATTAATCAGAACCTGAATGAAGGTGCCGGAAGTATCCGTAACGGAATGCCTTACACGTTGAGTTTAAGCTGCGGAACCTGGGGAGGGAATGTGACCACAGAAAATGTCAATGCCCGGCATATGATTAATCTCACCTGGGTTTCCAGGCCGATTAAACCCCGAGCACTTGATGAAAATCAGCTGTTTGAAAATCATTGGAAAAAATATAATCGGTAATTACTGTGAAAGTTAAAGGAATAGGTGTGGGAGCGACGCCCACGTCGCGACGTGGCCGTCGCTCCCACAGGTAACTTTCATTTTCCGAGCCGATGCTGAGCGCCTTCATGATCGTTAGGCTGACGCTTTTGTATCGTTTCCTCAGTCCAGGCTTCATGCTCACGTTGGCGCAAGGGAATCATAAATTTTTTAAAATTAAGGGGTTAATCAATGCCTGTCTATCTCATCAAATGCCCTGACTGCGGACATCAATTCAAAAGCCTGGTTATGGCGAATACTCAAGAACCCAAGGAATGGGTTTGTTCCGTGTGTAAAAGCCGCCAAGCCAGACCGGTCTTTCAATACACTAACGAACATCCGTTGGAAAATTCTCATGGCGCAGGATGTCCATGCTGCGGGGTGAACATTAGTAAATGACAAAACTACGCAAAATTTATTCTAGTTATTAAAAATTTACATTGATTAATAAACGTGCTAGGGTCATATAAAGCTCATATGGTCGTCAGTTTGTCATGGCCCGAGCCTCCAAAATCTGGAGCGGTTGCGTTACAGTTTTAAGACTATTCCCGTGGTCACTTCAGGTGTCGACAAAGCTGTCAAGCTATAACAATAACTATAAGAGGTATTAAAAATGAACAACGTTTTGATTCCGACAAGCATGGTAGGCAATTATCCCAACCCAAGGTGGTGGGATGCAGATTTTGCACGATATTTCAAGGGTGACCGACAGCCCCCTGATGCAATGCTCAGGGAAGCATTGGAGGATGCGATGGCGGCTCTCGTCACAGATCAGCAAAATGCAGGTCTCGATATTATCGCTGATGGACGGCTGCATGCCGATAACTATGCCGATGCGGCGCTTTATTACTACTTCGACAGACTAGGATATGACCTGTCAGGCGGGCATCTGGGATTTCCTATCTATAGCCGTCTGCATTCCGCCACGATCACTCAGGAAATCAAGCGCCGGGGTCAAATAATGGTCGAGCAAGCCCGGGCACTCAGAAGGGCAACCAACAAACCTGTCAAGGTCCAGTACACCGGCGTTCAGGTATTGGCACAATGTACTAACGATCTCCATTACTCCAACAGCCGCGATCGCGCCATGGCGATTGCCGCAGCCATCAACGAAGATATTCTGGCAGTTGATGCCTTGGGCGTCGACTACATTCAGCTGGATGAATTTACCTGGCCGTATTTTTATGAAGACTGGGCTATCGAAGCCTTTAACCGCGCCGTTGAAGGGGTTAAGCATGCCAAGATTGTCTGTCATATCTGCTGGGGAAACTGGGGAGGTACTCCGGCATATTATCCGGATGAAACAGCCGCTGCCGGCGAAATTTTTGATTTAACCAAACGTACCGGCGATGCAAAAAAACCCGATCCGACTTCTTCCGTTATACCCAAATCCTTCGAGGCCAAAATCGATGTCCTCAATATTGAAGGCATAGGACGACTGGCTTTTGAAGATTCCGGACTGGAGCTGCTAAAATCCCATCCGATTCCTAAAAATATGATGTTTTGGGCAGGCGTCATCGACGTGAAGAGCACTGTCACCGAAACCGCAGAGCAGGTAGCGGCAAAGATTCGTCAATTACTGACAGTCGTTCCAGCAGAACAACTTGGCGTAACTACAGATTGCGGATTGATATTGCTACAGCGCTATATTTGCCAGGATAAGTTACATGCTTTGGTTGAAGGCGCAAAAATTGTTCGTAATGAACTGGCTAAATAAAAGCCCCAGAAGGACTATGTGCTGGCTTGGCTGTCATAGCCAAGCCAGCAAAATCCCCATAACAAATCGACTTGTAGGGATTAAACCGGCCTTCCTGAGAATGGAAGACCACGCTACTCGGCCGCATATTTTAAGGCAACAGCTATGAATGTATGGGGAAACCAATTCACCATAGAAAAATGGCAGCACTTGGTATCCGAGTTTCTGGAAGGTGACAATGGGTCACCCATTATCAACATTAATCCAAATGATACTAGTGAATTCGATGCCGTTTTCCTGGGCGGCGGGGCTGCAGGCCGCTTTGGAGCGGCTTATTTACGCGCACTGGGCGGACGCGTTCTGATTATTGATCGATGGCCGTTTCTTGGCGGCTCTTGTCCACATCAAGCGTGTGTTCCGCATCATCTGTTTTCAGACTGTGCGGCGCAACTCATGCTGGAACGCACTTTTTCCGGCAAGCTCTGGTTTCAAAATCTCAACGACAAGATTGTATCTATCAAGTCCATAGTTGAACTGTTCCGCAGTGGCCGGGTTGGACCTCATGCCGTGATGAACTATCAAAGCAAAGAGATGCTCGGCCTGGAATTTGTATTGAATGCAGAAGCCAAGATTATCAATGCCCACAATGTACAAGCCGGTGATCTTAAGTTCTACACGAAAAACCTGGTGCTGGCGCTTGGCGCCAGACCTGTAGTGCCGAATCTGCCAGGTGTCCAGCTACAAGGGGTATTCAATTCCCAGAGTCTGGTAGAAAACCTGGACTATGAACCCGGGAACACAGTCGTTGTTGTCGGTGGCGGAAAAACAGCGATCGAATACGGCTGTTTTTTTAATGCCACCGGACGTCGTACTATTGTAGTGACAAGACATCAAGTGATGCCGATGCTTAAAGATGCCGAATCCCGCACTTACGCGCTACAAATGATGGCAGAGCAAGACATGGAGTTTTGGGAAAACGCTGAGCTGAATCATATCCAGGGCGATGGGATGGGCAAAGTAAAAGCTGTATCTATTCAGACACCGCAAGGCGTGAAGAACGTGGATACCGATTTTGTTTTCATGGCGCTGGGCGAAATCGCGAATACCGAATTGGTTACTCAAACAATTGATCTGGACCTGGACGAAAAAGGTTTCATCAAAGTCAATCGCCGTATGCAAACCTCTATACCCAATATTTATGCAGTCGGTGATGTGACAGGGCCGCCGATGGAAATGTTCAAGTCCAGAAAAGAAGGTGTTTGTGCCGCTAAAAATATCATGGGCAAGGTCAGCGAATATAGAGCAATAGACTATCCCGATTTTATGCACACGCACTATGAAGTCAGCTGGTTGGGTTTAGGTGAAGAAGAGGCCCGGCAGCGCTACGATAACGTGAAAATAATGAAGCTGCCGCCTGAAAACCCGAATGGTCTTGATGTCGGTTTGCCGGCAGGAGATCGAATGATGCTTTACTTGATGATGAAACCGCGCATGTCCGGGTTTCAAAAATTAATCATCGATGGCGACACGCGTAAAATTCTTGGGGCTTTTCATATTGGTTACGGTGCAAAAGATGGTTTTCAATACCTGAACCATCTGATAAAGCAGGGTTTGACGATAGATGAACTGGCGGATATGGACGAATTATTTATCAGTCCCAGTTATTTCATACAACTTTGCCGGCTAAGAGCAGGCGATATTAATTTCAAGGATTTGTAAGTTTACTCATCGCACATCAAAATTCGGTACTTTCGTTCCCTCTCCTGCTGGAGAGGGCTAGGGAGAGGAGATTTAAAAAAACTAATTTTTGATGGGCAAGCATTATAGCTATGAACAATTGAGGCTTAACACTTTGATGAGCAATAGGTTTACCGGCAAACATGCCGCCGTTACCGGCGGTGCAAAAGGCATGGGCTTTGAGATAGCCCGACGCTTGGGGCTTGAAGGTGCCTGCCTTGCGATTATGGACATTGACGAGGCGGCATTATTGAACGCCACACAAACCCTCAGTGCCGATGGTATCGATGTTAAAGCCTATCATGTTGACGTTACCGATCCTGAGGATGTTGCACAAATCTTCGCTCTGCTCATTGAGCATTTTTCAGGAAGACTTGATATCCTGGTGAATAATGCCGGAATTGCTGATTTTGGCAGCGTGGAAAATACTGAACCGATAGCGTGGGATAAAGTCATCGCGGTTAATCTGAATGGTACCTATCTGTGTTCAAGGTCAGCTATACCCGTGATGAAAAAAACGGGGGGAACAATTGTTAATTTTGGTTCGATAGCTGGTTTTGTAGGGATTCCCAATATGGCCGCCTACTGCGCTTCCAAGGCCGCGGTCATTGGATTAACCAAACAAATGGCGGTCGAATACTCAAGCCAGGGTATACGCGTAAATTGCGTATGTCCCGGAATGATTGCCGATACCGACATGGGTCGGCAAATTCTTGGAACAGACTTATCTGACGAAGCGAGCAAAAAACGTTTAAGCAAATACCCGATAGGACGATTCGGCAAACCCGAAGAGATCGTCGCCGCTGTGTTGTTTTTGGCATCGGATGAAGCCAGTTTTGTCTGCGGTTCGGCATTTACTGTAGACGGCGGTATGACAGCAATGTGAGCTTTTAACAAATGTATACACAAGATGATAAACGATGCACTCTAGGCGATCTTGTTACGCATGTACAAACTGGAGACTGCGTAGCCATTGGCGGTGGCTTGTCATGGCGTGAACCGATGGCGTCTTTGCGGGAACTGATCCGGCAGGATATCAAAGGCCTCAAACTCATTGGTTCGGCGCATGGCATCGATGTTGATTTATTGTGCGGCGCCGGTGTTGTTGCTGTCAGCGCAGAATCTTATGTCGGTTTCGAGCAGGATTTCGGTATGGCGATTAACTACCGGCGCGCCTGCGAAGCCGGTCTGGTCAAGGTCGAAGATAACTGCTGTTATACGCTGGTGCAGCAATTAAGAGCCGCCATTAACGGCCTGCCGTTTATGCCGATTCGTTCGGTGCAGGGGACGGATTTCATGCAGTTGCACCCGGAATTTAAAACAATGACCTGCCCTTTTACCGGCGAGCAACTGATCCTGGTTCCTGCGCTCAAACCTGATGTAGCTATCCTGCACGCCCACTATGCCGATCAGCATGGCAACCTGCATATCGAGGGTCCACCGGTTGCCGATATTCTTTTTGCCAAAGCGTCTGCAAAAGTTATCGTAACGGTTGAAGAAATTATCCCTCATGAAGAACTAGCGCAAACAGGCGTGACCATCCCGTATTTTTATGTCACCGCTATCAGCGAAGTCCCCTACGGTGCGCATCCGACATCCTGCTATCCATTCTATGCCTATGATCGCAAACATACTGCCTGTTATTATCAGGCGGCCAAACAGGGCGCAGACAGCTTTCATAAAAACTATCTGCATCCTTTTGTCTATAACTGCAAGGACCACGACACTTATATAGAAGCCATCGGCGGCAAAGCAAGACTGGCACGCCTGGAACAATGGGATGCCAGCATGGAACAGTGGATGAAACTTTATGAATGATAAAGCCAAAATACAGACCTGCACTCTGGGCGAATTAATGATCTATCAAATCGCGCTATCGATCGAAGACGGTATTTTGGCTTTTCACGGCTTTGGATCACCGCTTGTACAGCTGGCTTTGCACCTTGCCAAACGCAACCATGCGCCCCAATTAATTTTAGTGGCCGGAGCAACTTACGGCATCAATCCGACTCCTCCGTTTTTAACACCTACAACAAACGATTTTGCGATGAACCGCGGAGCCGAATGCCATTTGGACATTGAGGAATTGTTCGATCTCGCCTCCAGCGGTCGCATGGGCAGAATGTTTTTATCCGGTTTGCAAATTGATAAATGGGGCAACATGAATGTTACCCGTATGGAAAAGAATGGCAAGCTAACGTTAAAACTGCCGGGTGGCGGCGGTGGCTGCAATTTATCCTGCGATACAGATCATGTTACTATCTGGACGGCAGCACACCGGGCTCCCCCTGATGACCAGGGCCGGCGCCGATACCGGCTGGTTGAACGTTGTGATTTTGTTACCAGCATGGGGCATCGCACGGCAGAGGGTATGCATCGCTCCAGGATGTCTTTTCGAGGTCAGGGGCCGAATTGCATCATTACCGATCTCGGTATTTTTGACTTTAATAGTGATGGGCATGCGCAACTACGGGCCGTCTACCCGGACACCAGCGCGGAACTGGTTGCTGAAAATACAGAGTTTGATTTTCCAGTAGCTGAAAATCTGAACACGGCAGACTTGCCGGATATTGAAATGATCGAGTTTATCCGCCGCCTGGATCCGATGAAAATTCATCAACGGGAACTCAGTCAGGCAGATCGTCAGCGCACATTTCAATTAAGCGGAGCCTAGCTGATGAACGGCGCAATTCTGCAAGTCGGGAATTTAAAGCGGCAGGAAAACTTTGTACCCTTGCCTTACCGTTGTGTAAGCTTTCAACCCTATGACGGTGAAATGGATGCCGATATGATAGAGCGTTATCTGTTAGACAGGGAAGTCTATCGGCGCACCGACATTATTATTTTACATAATTCCCGGCAGGAATATGCCGTTGCCGCCGTGCAGCGGGCCGGTTCGGAAACCTTATTCGGTCCGGTTGAAAGGCTGGAAATATTAGCCCTGCCTGATGACTGCGTGTTTATTCAAGACTCTAATACCGATCCGGCTAATCGCTCGGCATTGGCGAAATTAGCCGTAAAACAGGGTGTCAGTCCTGAACAGACTGCAATCGTCGTTGGCGCTTTTGATCATATCAATATCATTCACCACCCTAATCCCATGCGGTTACGAGTGCTTGAGGTCGTTCCTCCAGAGCCGCCCAAGCTATATCACATGATCGAACAGGTATTAAGTTATGCCGACTTGCCGCCCATCATGCTGGAATTGGAGACTATCGATCTGCGCGATCTCGCCGGCACGGTAAACCCAGAAGCTTATCTGATGCCTTGTCGATCCGGGGGACTCACCGATTTGAGCGCGCCAGTTTATTTTCTCGATGAACGGCCGGTGCAGCGCCAAAACTGGACCCTGCTCGGATGTGAACGCAGTCTGCAATTTCACCGCCATTATTACGGAGACGAGCCCTCGCGTGTGGAAATGTGTCCTCGTCAATTGGTAAGACCTGATAAAAAAGCAACTATCCTGAAATGTTGCCTGCTTGAATACGATATTGAACAGCAAGATAACTTAATGATTGTTCCCTGGGGTACGGATTTGAATATGATTGAAAAGGCATTACGTCAATTATCGAGAGGTGTAGTCTATGCCTGAACTCGCATGGGGAGATATTATCAAAAGTCTGCGTAATCCACGGGTAGAAAAACCGCGTAAAACCGGTTGCACAATGGTCATGGATCTCGGCAAAAGTCTGGAAGAAACCAAAAGTAGCTTGCAGATTGCATCCAACTATATAGATCACTGGAAATTCGGCTTTGGCACTACCGTATTTATGGACAAAGCCTTGTTGCAGGAAAAGCTGCAATTACTTGCGGAGCATAATATCCTGACCTTCCCTGGCGGCACATTGCTAGAAGTGGCGCTGCTTGAACACCATTGCCGCGTTTATATGACGCATGCGAGGGAGCTGGGCTTTACCGCAGTAGAAATTTCTGATGGAACGTTGCCTATCCCTCGGTTCAGACGCAAAAAAATTATCGAATGTGCGTTAAATGCCGGTTTGATTCCGATTACCGAGGTCGGTAAAAAAGATCCCAAACGGCAGCCGACGGCCGATCAAGTTGCCAGTGAAGCCCTGGAAGACATCGAATGGGGCGCCTCCTGGGTCATCATAGAAGGCCGCGAATGCGGTCAAGGGGTAGGCGTTTTCGATGAATCGGGAAATGTTGACAGTTTTGAGGTAGACCTGATCGTTGAAATGATGGCCGATAAACTGGATTTACTGATATGGGAAGCACCGCTCAAATCCCAGCAGGCATTTTTTATTGAAAAATTCGGCGCCAATACCGGCTTGGGTAATATCCCGATAGATCAGGTTCTCGCTTTGGAAGCTTTGCGTAACGGCTTGCGCTTTGATACGCTGAACCGTGTTTCCGGAAAATTATTACGTGAAGGCTTCTGGAATCCCAGCCAGGTTGAAGCAAATGGAACTATAGCCAACGCGGGTAAAGATCACGAAGATTGCCCCCCTCTCCCTGAGGGAGAGGACTGGGGTGAGGGGGGTTTAAAAAGCGAAATTCATGACCGCATGCAGTATATCGATAGCCCTGCCAACCCGACCCGTACAAAAACGTAATGACTGGCCATGAACAAAAGCCGCCGTCAATACAGGAAAAAGTTCTGGAGATTGGCACAAGACTGAAAACGGCTCCGTCGGATAGATTGATTCATTCAGTTTTTGCCGCTGAATTAAGCCATCAGGATCATTTGTTCGAGGCAGTGGGCCTTGCTGATATTGCCCATACGTTGATTGCCATCGAGCTGCATACGATTCCGAAAACAGCCGGTTATCAACTACTGGTACAATTACTCGAACTGCAACAAAAGCCGGAATCGTTTGTCATGTCGCCGGCCAGAGGCGATATTTACACCAACCGCGAGGCCTGGCTAGCGGAACGAACCGATGCAACGGGCTGGCTTGGCGCAGGACGCGCCCGCAGAGAAGCAATCACAACCGCTTTTATTCTAGTTATGCGGCAATCGCTGCTTGAGTTTACCGAAACGCTGATAGTGCTGGGTCTGGCGATGACCCAGCAGGCAGAGCGCCACAAGCAGTCGATCATGCCGGATTACACCTACTTGCAGGCGGCCCAGCCGACAACGTTTGGCCATTACTTATTGGGCTTCACTTATCCGCTGCTGCGCGATCTGGAGAGGCTGGAATCATTATTGACGCGGCTCAATCTTAGCCCGATGGGTTGCGGCAGCACCAATGGCTCCCGGTTACTCCAGGGACGGCAACAATTGGCTGATTTACTCGGCTTTAACGGTTTCATTGCCCATGCCCGCGATGCCATGTGGCAAGCCGATTTATTCATTGAAGCCACATCGATACTGACGACGTGCAGTATCAATCTCAGCCGTCTGGCGGAAGATTTACAAATCTACAGTACCCAGGAATTTGCCCTGATCGAACTAGATGACCAGCATGCCCGCGCCAGCAAAATCATGCCACAAAAGAAGAATCCGTTCGCTTTGACGCATATCCGTGGCGTCGCCAATAAAATGATTGGCGTACTGGCATCGGTCACAGCAACCTCCAGAACCCCCTCAGGTCAGCCAGACAATAGATTGATGATCTATGGGGAATTGCCGGAAGCGATGCAAACTGTTAATAAAGCTGCGGCATTAATCACAGAAGTGCTGCAGGAAATCAGTTTCAATACCGATCGAGGCAAGGCGTTGGTAGAATCCGGCTGGATACTGGCAACTGACCTGGCTGAAACGCTGGTACAGGAATGCGGGTTGGATTTTAGAAGCGCACATCAATTAGTCGCTTTTCTGGCCAGTGAATATCAGGGAAGGAGCATACTGGAACTTGATCATCAGGTATTAAGCCATTTTGGGGAGATTGTCCTTGGGCAAGCCGTTTCAATCACCGAAGCGCAGCTTAAAATCGCATTGGATGCCTGCCATGCCATAGAGGCACGGATAGAACCCGGCGGCACAGCGACGCCTTGCATGGACGACATGATTGCCGAATGCCGTGAAAAACTGAATGATTTTCATGAAAAAAACCAGGCCGAGAAAACTTGTTTTGCAACCAAACAGCATGATTTGTTGGAACGTGCAAAGAAGGAAGTCGGCTATCACGAGGAATTGAGCAATGCCCAGACCGATTGTTGATTATATTATTGTCGGCGCAGGCTCGGCCGGTTGCGTCCTTGCCAACCGGCTCAGCGAAGATCCGAATTGCCGGGTCTTATTGCTTGAGGCCGGAGGTGAAGACAATGCGGCTGAGATCCGCACACCGGCACTGTTTTCACAGTTGCAGGATAGTCCCTACGATTGGAGTGACCGTACCCTGCCGCAATCGCATATGCAGGGGCGCCGCATTTATATACCGCAAGGGAAAGTGCTGGGCGGCTCAAGTTCCATCAATTACATGATCTACATACGCGGCAACCGCGCCGATTACGATCACTGGGCGAGCCTTGGCAACACCGGCTGGAGTTATGACGATGTACTGCCGTACTTCACCAAGGCTGAAACGAATGAAGCCTTTGCCGATAGCTATCACGGCGCTTCGGGACCGTTGGTGGTTTCCAGCCATCCGCACTTAAGCCCGGTGACCCAGCGTTATATCGCGGCAGCACAGGAAGCGGGTATTGCTTTCAATCCGGATTTTAACGGCGAACGACAGGAAGGCTGCGGGCCATTGCAAAGAACGATTGCCGGCGGCTCCCGAAGCAGCGCCGCGGTTGCCTATCTGCACCCTGCCCTAATTCGCCCCAATCTGACTGTTATCAGCCATGCGCAGGCTACCAAGCTGCTGTTCAACAATAACCGCGTCATCGGCGTACAATATTTGCGTTTCGGCGTAGTCGAACAAGCCTATGCCGCTGCTGAAATAATCTTGTCAGCTGGCTCCTTCCGTTCGCCTCAACTGCTGATGCTGTCGGGTTTGGGCCCGGCCTCGGAGCTTGAAAAGCTCGGCATCGAAGTGCGCCTGGATTTACCGGAAGTCGGCAAGAACCTGCAAGACCATATTCATGCCCGAGTACGCTGCAAACTGACACGGCCCTTGACCTTTGCGCCGTTGCCCAGTGCCAACAAAGCTGCGGCCGCGCGTACTTACGAATCCGCCAGAACGGGACCTTTAGCCTCAAACTTTCTGGAGGCGGGCTGCTTTGTCAACAGCCGTCCTGATGTCGCTTATCCCGATCTGCAATTGTTTTTATTCGGCAATTTAACGCCTGAATATCCCGAAGCAGGGCCACCTACCCGTCATGGCATAGCCTTAACCGCATATGTCAACAGACCGCGCAGCACCGGCCAGTTAACGCTGTCATCCGCCGATCCATTAGACCGTCCGCGTATCGACCCGTGTTATTTCAACGATTCTGACGATCTTCGCTGTCTGGTGGCAGGCGTACGCTGGAATCTAAAAATTCTTTATCAACACGTATTTGACGATATCAGAGGCAATGAGCTATCGCCCGGCATAGATATCCGTGATGATGCCGGCCTGGAAGATTTTGTGCGCCACACAGCATCCACCACCTGGCACCCCACCACGACCTGCCGGATGGGTATCGATGCAACGGCCGTGGTCGATCCGGCTCTACGGGTCAATGGCGTAACCGGCTTGCGTGTGGTCGATGCGTCTATCATGCCGTCTATCGTCAGCGGCAACACCAATGCGCCGGTCATCATGATCGCGGAAAAGGCGGCTGATTTGATTCGAAATGGCTAACGGCATAATGGGGTTTGAGTGTGGAGTTGCGATGGAACTATCGTTCAAGAACCAATACACTTTTTAATAAAAACAGTATAGTCCTCAGCGCTCCTGTTGTGCGCAATGTTACGAATTACCAAGTTTTTTGATTATGGACTTCGCCAAATTTTCATTAATTTCGTTATGTCGAGGCACAGGCTGTGATTGTTTGGTCTGAGGATTAGTGTACCAATCGTGTCGTCCGCCATTACGGACAAGAATGCAGCCCATTTGCTCAAGCATTTTGATTAAATCACGTCTTTTCACTCAAGCAACCAATAACTCTTCAACTTTGCGAATGTAAGGCACTTGACCCGATTCAAGATCAATTAATAAGTCTTTCAAGTTTTCGATTAGCTCATCTTTAGACATGCCTTGAGTTTGATACTCTGGGTATTCATTAAGAAATCCAATAAAAAATATGTCATCTTGCCACGATGTAAATTTGACAGCTCTCATATAAACATCCAATAAATCAATAAATTTAAATAATTAGCCGGTAACCAGTTGTACTTCAGGACAGTTGCTTTCTTCGTCGATGCGTCCTATGGCCCTCCTTTCTAGAACTGCTTCGCTTCACGGCAAAATAATGCGAGTTAGGAATAAGCCCTGCTTTATTTTACCAGGAAGCGTTTGTAAGCAGCCGGTATCATCATGTCTGCGACTGTTTGGGCATTAGATACCAGAGAACGAATGCAAAGAGAAATAGCGTCGGCACATCCCCTATCAGGTTTATCCGGTCAGTCTCATCAATGATAGCGTGAATTAACATAATGCCGCCGTGGACTATACTCGACCAGATCGTAAACCAGATCAGGCTTGTATTAGCCAATGGATCTTTTGCAGCCAGGATCAAAAACACACCCAATGTAGCGTAGACCCCCTGAATCATGTGTTCGTATTCGGGTTGGGGTGGTGTCCAACCCCAACCTGAAGGCCAAATCCACATCATCATTGGTACGAGGCCTACAATGAATATTAAGCCAATTACGTTAAGAGCAATTTTCAAATACTTCATTCTTTTTTCTTGATTCATGAGATTTCTCCTCTTGTAGTTTTAGAGGTTATTAACGTT
This sequence comes from uncultured Crenothrix sp., assembly GCA_964450225.1. Classification (GTDB taxonomy): domain Bacteria; phylum Pseudomonadota; class Gammaproteobacteria; order Methylococcales; family Methylomonadaceae; genus Methylobacter_C. The sequence continues at coordinate 24,960 of CAYVFT010000031.1, forward strand.
CGCCATAACCGGCGTGCGAAAGCAAAGCGAAGCGAAGCGGCGCTTTTGCACGTCCGAGTTGATGGCGTTGTTGGACGAAGCCGCTAACACGGAGAAAGCGGGCTTAGTCGAAGTCAAAAGAGTGCAACATCCAAATTATGACTTTAACACCCTAAACGAACTGGCTCAATTGAAGCGTTAATTTGCATCTTGTCTAAACCAGGGTTTCGAGTTACAATCTTTAAGATGGAAATCACACAAAAATGCATAACATCCAACTCGTTGATTTTCTTAAAAACCCACCTCAAAAAAGATATTTTCTAAATATCTTAAAATTCATAGCTTGTCAAGCCTTACTTTTCCGTATTTTTCGACCACCGCTGAACAGGCCGGGCTTGTCCAACAAACGGTTCAGATTGTGGTTCGCTTCGCTCACACAATCTAACCTTATTCGTTATTCGTTATGCTTTTGCTCGATAGTCTTCATCAATCTCCTTGGCAATCTGGACGAAATGGTCGTGCTCATGCCGGAGGTATGAAAGATAAATGCGTGCATCAGCTTCCTCCATGGCGTTATCTGCCCCACCCAAATAGCTATCCAACTTGCGCAGCGCATGAAAAAACTCATCGAGATCAAATTCCGTGTAGCTATTGAGTTCATTTCGCTCTTGAAGGGCAGTTTTAAATTTTTCATAGGTTTCCCGCACCAGTCGAACATGCGTGTGACCGAACTCGCGATCTCCAAGTGAATGAGAGTAGATGCCCTGGCCGATCTTCTCGAAGAAATACCCCATGGCCGAGTGAAAAATGTTCTCTAGTGGACTGTCTTGGAATTTCTCTCTATGCATGCGATCCGCCTCCTCTAGCCGCGAAACAATCTGCCGAAATGACTCGGTTATCCCCTGTAATTGGTCTTTAGTCGCCAATGTGAGATCAACTCGCATCGTATAATATTGACCGGAGCGAGTATGGCGCAGTAGATCAAAGCCACTTTTTGTCATTGAAATTCTGGAAATGTAGTTGTAATATCTCTGTCCCTTGTGATCCTGCTTTGTCGGATGTCCGATGGCCGCATTTCGCATATTGCGGATGTCTAGAAGTACCTGCGATAGTTGGTATGTGATCTCGAAGGCCTCTGACAAGTGACGCACTGCATCCTGAAGCAGAAATAGCGCCTGTAGTACCCCGTATGTGTACACGTATTTCAGCCCAATATCATCGGGGTACTTTTCCTTGTGATACGAATCGATGGCTAAGAGCGAATCACTAACAACATCGAGCGAACTACAGATTTGATTCCAGTTGCCAGAGTCCTTTAATAAATCGACTTGGTAGCGATGCGTATTGATATGGTTTCGCACCGACTCAGTAAGTTGGTTGATTTCTGTTATTTCTGTTATTAATTCTTCAATCAACATTGGTCGACATCTCAAGAGTGGTGGGGACTATGAGGCATAATAAGTTATTATCCAGGTCTACGTATCTTACAAGATAAAGACTATCACTATTCAACAAATTGATTGGCTTTAGATTAACTAAATCGAATAACATACATTTTTTGCATTATATTCTGATCAAGATAACATCATAATGCTTAATTCATCTTTAGATATAGTCCAGATTTTGGCATGATCGGCCTAGGACAAGAAGTTTCAATCAATGAAGCACAGCTCAAAACTGCAATAGATGCTTGTCATCCCATACAGACCTGATCAGAACCCGGAATCACAATAACCCCTTGCAAAATGAACAACATAATTTATTTCAACATGCAATAAAGGAAGCCCGTAGGCTGGGTTGGCAAACCCAGCAAACATTGGTCAATGTTTACGATATATAGGCCTGCACACAAATCACCACAATGCTCACTCCCACTGATACTCGATAATTTCGGGTGAAGCCGACCAATTCTCATGGTACATGCCACTCTTGACGTATCGGTGAAACGATGAATACGGCCAATCTTTAACCAATTGTATATAACCGTGCTTGACTGGGTTGTAATGGATGTAATCTAAATGATTTTGGTAATCCCGTTCGTCACGAATACAATGCTCCCAATAGCGGCGCTGCCAAATCCCTCTTTCACATTTCCGCTTGCGGCTTGAAGAAATACGTTCTTCTTTAGCAATGTTCATGGAGAACTCTGATTTGATCAGACGCCAGCTAGTAGGGTAATCATTATCGTCGGTCGGTAACTGCCAAATACAATGAAGATGCTCCGGTAAGATTACAATCGCATCAATGTTGAAAGGATGGTCGTTGCGTATTTGCCTAAATGCTTCGCGCAGGTTTTCAATATGCCTAATCAGCATATTATTGTCTCGACGTTCGGCCAGGTTTACTGTAAAAAAATAACAGCCGCCTGGTATTTGTAATCGCTTATATATTCGCATTCATGAAGTTTAGAAAAATAATTACCTTATAATGCTGGGTTTCCGCCAAGCTCCAACCCAGCCTACGGCGGTGTAAAACATAATCCGCAAGGCGTAGAGAAGAAAGTCAGCTAATGCTAGATTCAGTCCATTTGAGTGATTCCACGATTTACGGTTCATCCTGGGCCTCCCCTGAATTACGCCCCCTATTTGCCGAGCAAAACAAAATTAAAGGCTGGCTTGAGGTCATGAGCGTACTGGCAGAGGTGCAAGCTGAGTTTGGATTGATTCCTGAACAAGCGGCTGCAGAGATAAATACTGCTTACGAAAATCTGGAAATAGATGAGGCTTTCCTAAAAGAAGTGAGTGAGGATTTTGTCAAAACCAATCATTCACTAATGGGCTTGATCAATGCGGTAAAGAACCGGTGCGGTGCAACAGGCGGCGAATGGCTCTGCTATGGTGTAACCGTACAGGATATTACCGATACCCATACTGTCCGTACTTTACTGAAAGTCCATGAACATTTTTTAGAGCAACTAACCGGAATAGAGCTGATTCTGGTTGATCTGGCCCGTTTGCATCGGCAGACTGTCATGTGCGGTCGCACGCATGGGCAGCCGGGCTTGCCGATCACTTTTGGCTTTAAAACTGCCACTTGGTTGGATGAACTGGAACGTCATCGCCAGCGTTTATCTGAACTTAAAACGCGCCTTGGTGTAGGGCAGCTTGGCGGCGGGGTCGGCAGTCTGTCTTCTTTCGGCCCACAGGCTCTGGCCTTACAAAAAGCCGTCATGAAACGCCTGGGGCTGAATGCTCCCGCAATTTCCTGGACCAGCACCCGCGATCGCTTTGCTGAATGGATGAATACGCTGGCGATGATGACTTCCTTGGGTGATCGCATCGGTCAGGAAATAGTCAATCTGCAACGGCCTGAAATCGGTGAGCTGAGTGAAGGCTTTGTCAGCGGAGCGGTCGGCAGCATTACCATGCCGCAGAAACGTAACCCGGAAATTTCCGAACATCTCGGCACCTTATCGCGAGTTGTCAGGCATCACGCCGCGCATATGGCTGAAAACCTTGTCAATAGCCATGAACGGGATGGACGTTCATGGAAAGGCGAATGGATGATTATCCCTGATGCGACGCTGGCCACCGGCAAATCACTGGATTTGCTCAAGCTCTTGCTCAAGGACTTGCAGGTTAATCGGGAGCGCATGCGCGCCAATATCATCGCGACGAACGGCTTTATTCATGCCGAGGCGGTGATGCTGGCCCTCGCGAAGGTATTAGGCAAACAAAGCGCACATCAGATCGTCTACGAAGTGGCTATGCATGCCCAGAACGAAGGATTGCATTTTAAACAGACTCTTATCAATAACCGGAAAATCCGCGCTATCCTGAATAACGATCAGATAGAGGCACTATTCGATCTTGAACAAAGCACCGGCGTTTGTGCAGACATGGTCGATCAGGTCATCGCACAGATTCATTTACCTTGATGGAATGGCTGCCATGATTTCAAAAACTGAAAGTCTCCATCAACTCGAAGTCATTGAGCATATTACCAAACAAATACCCCGGCATGTTCTCGCGCACTACCCTACCCCGCTGATGCGGGCGAATCGATTGACGGAAACGTTTGGGGGTATTGAACTCTGGTTCAAGCGTGACGACCTGATCAGTTTCGGTTTGGGCGGCAATAAAATACGCGGGCTGGAAATCATGCTGGCCGATGCCTTGGCCCAAAATGCAGACTGTTTGGTAACAGGCGCCGGAGTGCAATCCAATCATGTGCGTGCGACGGCGGCAGTGGCGGCGCATTCCGGTTTGCATTGCACTGCTGTCTATTGGGGCCCCCCCCCGGCAACGGTTGACGGTAATTACCGCGTGACCAAAATGCTGAACGCTGGTATTCGTTTCACCGGAGACGATGACAGGGCATCAGTCGATGCGCATATTCGCCAGATTGCGGCAGAGCTACGTGAACAAGGCTATCGGCCCTATGCAATTCCGCGCGGAGGCGCTTGCGCTGTTGGTGTATTGGGACATGTGCTGGCAGTTTTCGAACTTTATCAGCAATGTCTTGCCCAAGGCCTTGAGCCCGATGCGATTGTGCTTGCAGTGGGTTCCGGAGGCACCTATGCGGGTTGGCTGCTGGGCCTGAGATTGTTAAATCTGTCCTGGAAAATGCATTGCTACACCGTCAGCCGTGAACCTGAGCAGGTCAGCCAACAAGCCGCTGATTTGGCTACCGAAGCGGCTGCGCTGGTGAAACTGGATTGGACTTTTAGCGCTGCTGATGCTCCCGTGCATGGCGGATTTATTGGTCAAGGCTATGGTATCCCTAGCCAGGAAGCTGCCGAAGCGATAAAGTTAGTCGGTCGTAATGAAGGCATACTGTTAGACCCGACCTATACAGGCAAGGCTATGGCTGGCTTTTTGAGCGGATTACAAAATACACAATTTGATGGTTGCAAAAGAATAATTTTTTTACATACCGGCGGCGAACCGGCTTTTTTTGCGGGTAATGGCGATTGGCTAAACAATATTTAATTATTCAGCATTAAGGCCAAAAAGCCCTTTCCTGATGGAGAGGGTTGGGTGAGGAGAATTAAAATAAGATAAATGCTTTATTTTGATCCCCTCATCCTAACCTTCTTCCCGGTGGGAGAAGGAACTGTACCCTTCTAGCTTTGCTTTCCCAACAAACTGAATAGTTACATCGCAATTTAATTAATCGATAATCAGAGAAAAATCATGCGAATCATTGTGATAGGTGGCGTTGCCGCTGGCACTAAAGCAGCAGCAAAAGCTCGCCGGGTTGATCCAAATCACGAAATCATCATCTATCAGGATGAAACTGAAGTATCTTATTCCGCGTGTGGGCTGCCTTATGTCATAAGTGGTGTCATTGATGATGGCCGTAAAATCGTAATCCGCCAGCCTGAAGACTTTGAAAAGGAAGGAATCAAGGTTTTTACCCGGCACCGGGTCATATACATCGATAAAGCAAGGCAACAACTCACAGTAAAAAACTTGAACAATAATTCCGATGAAGTGGTTGATTATGATCGCTTGCTTCTGGCTACCGGCGCTTCTCCAATTGTTCCCAAGTTCGAAGGCTTTACGCTGGAAGGCGTTCTGACCTTGCGTAATATCAGTGACCTTGGCCAGTTTAAAACAGTGTTAAATACGATGCAGCCTAAAAAAGCGGTGATTATAGGCGCTGGTTATATTGGACTGGAACTGGCCGAATCTTTTCACGAGCTCACTATTAAAACCACGATTGTCGAGCAGGCAGCACGTATTTTGCCCAGATTCGATGCTGAAATGGCTCAGCATGTTCATGACCATTTGCTTGAAAACCATATTGAATTAGTGCTTGCCGATGGTCTTGCCAAACTGCATGGTGAAAATGGCAGGATCACGGCCATAGAAACCGAATCCGGCAAAATGATACCCGCTGATTTGGTTGTTATCGCTATCGGTGTTAAACCTAATGTCGAACTGGCAAAAGCCGCCGGTATTGATTTGGGTAAGACTGGGGCGATTGCTGTTAATTCCAGAATGGAGACGCGGACTCCCGGTATTTTTGCAGCCGGTGATTGTTGCGAGACAATTAATCGAATAACAGGTAAGCCGATTTGGATGCCTTTGGGCGATATTGCCAATCTGCAAGGTCGTGTTGCCGGTGAAAATATTGCAGGCGGTAACGCCCATTTTCCGGGTGTTTTCGGAACGGCAATATTTAAAACCTTTAAATTGACGGTAGCGATAACGGGGTTGTCTGAACAAGCGGCGCAGGAATCCGGTTTTGAGCCGGTATCGATTGTCATGACAGGAGCGGACCGTGCCCGTTATTATCCAGGCCGGCAAGAATATACTCTAAAACTCATTGCCGATCGAAAGAATGGCCGACTGCTGGGTGCGCAAGTGATTGGCTCCGGTAACGTCGATAAAATGATTGATATTGCTGCAACTGCGCTACTCGGGAAGTTAACGTGTGCAGATCTGGAAAATGCAGACCTTGCTTATTCGCCTCCGTTCAGCCCCGTGCTTTCCCCACTAATTGTGGCTGCAGGTGCCTTACAAAATAAAACAGGCGAATCTGATTGATGATTAAATTTAACATTTTTATCGTTCTAAGTTTGCAAAACAAAGTCCGTGCTCAACGGCAGTTTTTAGGATAAGGTAAATCATTCAATTTTCCGGAGAAAATAAAATCCATGAACAAATGTTCCGTTATTACAGTTCTCAGCCTATTCATTATTTTTGCTAAAAACGGCCTAGCAGATCAATTCACTCTTCCAGTACAACTGGATTATAGCCTTATCAAAAAAGCATTAGTTACCCAGCTTTATAAGGGCTCAGGTAATACGGCAGAACTTTGGAATGACAAGCATGGTTGCAGTTACTTAAAGCTTTCCGATCCGCAGGTTAGCGGCCAAAAAGGGCAAATCAAACTGGTAAATAATCTGCAGGCACGGTTTGGTACTGGCCTAGGCGGCCAATGTGTCACCCTTTTTGAATGGGGCGGTGTTTTGGAAACCCTGCAGCAGCCGACCATCAATTCCGCTCAGTCTGTCTTGAGCTTGCCCATTACCAAAGTGACTGCTACTGATCGGGAAGGTCGTTCTGTCAGCAATAATAAAATTCAGGAATTGATTAATCGTGTTGCCGAACCCAAGCTGTCAGCCGTAAGAATTGATTTAAACGAGTCGCGCGCAGATATTGAAAAAACGGTGACTGAATTTTTACCCAAAGAGAATGCAGCCGAAGTTAAGGAAATGCTCAATACCTTAAAATTCAGCAGTGCCGATGCTAACGATAATGGTGTCGCCATTAAGCTGGCTTTCAATGCACCCGCTAAAGTGGCTGCAAAAAAACCTGCTGCCCCTTTAAGCGATGCCGAACTAAAACAATGGCAAGCCAATTGGCAGGAATGGGATGTATTTTTGAGTAAGGCTATTCAACAGGCATCCGATGATGCCAAATCGCCGGAATTGCGTGATACCTTGACAGAAATTCTGCTGGAATCACGTAGCGCCTTTCAGGCTGGGCTAAAAGAGCATGATGTTAACGGTGATGATCCGGTACGGATATTTTTTACCCACACTTGGGAACGCCTGGCGCCGCAATTAAAAACGCTGGCTAAGGAATTGCCGGAAATACAGGGCTTACGTTATATGACTTTTATAGCGGCGACTGATGTGCTTTATGAGCTTGAAAACATCGGCGCACCTTTTGGACTGGATATTTCATCCGACGGATTGCGCAAGTTGGCGCGCATTCTGATCGCGGGCAAGCAGCAACAGGCAGAAGCGAGGGATGGGTAAGGCTTTCTAGCTCGCTAGGACAGTTTTGCCCCTACGCATCAGTTTAAAAAACTAGCTGTAGGCTGGAGCGTTATAGCGTGACCCAGCATTTGCCGCTCCGATATGTTGGGTTACGGCTACCTCCTAACCCAACCAGCAAAATCGCCATTTACTCCTTCAAGACATTATCGCACAGTGCAGGCAATACCAGTGGCTTCGGCGGTGTTTTTGGGGGGACAGGGTGTTTGGCTTCTTCCGTAAACCACCAAGCCAACCCCGCATCACAGCCATCGCCTGGCGGCAGGGGCTCTTGTCCTTGGCAGTACTTATTATTAGTTGGACACTTGAGCCGAACATGAAAGTGATCGTCATGTTTCCACCATGGACGGATTTTTCTTAACCAATCATGGGAAGTACTACGGTTACATAGTTCACGTTTCACGCTGGGATTGACAAAAATCCGGTCAACTTCAGGCATTCGTGCCGCCGCTTCTAGAACTTTTTCATTAGCTTGGGACCACTGGTTATAATCGATAGCATCCGAATGCGCTGCAAGCACTGACGGTGCGCTCCATGTTTCGCGTTCATTAAATGCCAGGGTTCGACTTGCAGCCTGTTTTGAAAGCAAAAACCAGATATCAACATCAAGCCCGGATTGATGGCTACGATGTCCGCTTAAGGTCGGACCGCCACGTGCTTGACCTAAATCACCAATTAGCAGCGACCCCAAATTTTGCCTGGCGGCGGTTTGTCCAAGTTTTTCAATAAAATGTTTCAAGTCTGGATGACCAAAAGATCGCTTTCTTGATAAGCGCATCATTTGATAACCCGTGCCATTTGCCGGTACAGAAACTGCACCGCTTATACAACCAGCATTATAGGTCCCGATGCTTTGAGCAATACCGCCTGTTGTTGGGCGAGTGACCATTGACCACTTCTGAGCTAAAGACGTTGCAAGACACTCGGAAAATACAGCCGCTAATAAGATACCGGCAAAAAATAAAACTTTAACTTTTAACACGCAATGACCCGACATAAAACCGCATAAAAATAAACAGAACTTGTATTTTATACGAGAAGTAGTGGATATGTTTAATACGTCGTTCCGTTAGGTATTTCCGGAATCCAGAAACCAATGATGGCAAGCTCTAATCACATCCCTGTGGACTGAATACCGGCAGTCCATGCAGGTATGACAGGCTATTTTTATGAGTATGAATAAATTGATAGGTGATAAGGTCATATCACTGAAAATATTACGTTAGCTCAAAAACGAAAACCGGAAACTGGCCATTTACAATTCCGGATTTTTGACACCCAAATCAGGATTTGATTAGCAACAGTCTTCCGCCATCCGCAGCCAAGCCTCGGGCCGTGGGCCGGTGCTCACTGCAGCCGCCAGCAGGCGTTCGGGCAAGGTTTTTAACTGGAACCGGCGGTTGAACCGATAGGCGATCGCTGCCAAGTTGCGTCCGGCGTACTTGCCGAAGTAAAAAGCGTGGTAGGCCCCACTCAGGCTGGTTTTGACATTGCCCAGCACAGTGTTGACCCAGCGGAAATCCGGCAGTTCATCGGGCTTACGCCCACCAACGACGGTGGGAATATGGAGGCAGCCGGGGCTGAGGCGCCCTTTCGACCATGTAATAATCGCCTCGAAGGAGAAGCAGGGGACTGGCGTCAGCTTGATTCAGCCGGGGTGTCCCTCGTCGTCCACCGAGACCGCCACCACGAACGGCACCTTGTTTTTCGATCCACGTCCTGCCTTACCTCCTCTGCGTTCGCCGCCGAGGTAGGCGTCGTCCATCTGCACTGCACCCGACAGCCGGTAAAGATCTTCGCGCTCGTCCATGGCTTGCATCAGCTTGTGGTGGATCAGCCAGGCCGTGGGGTAGCCAGATGTCGCTTTAAGGCCAGGGCAGACAGACCGGTCTTGGCTTGGCTGACCAAGTAAATGGCCAGGAACCACGTCGCCAGGGGCAGGTTGGAGCCTTGAAACAAGATTCCGGCAATCAACGAGGTCTGCCGGTGGCAGATGTTGCGCTGGAAGGTCATGCGCGGCCTGCTGGGCAGCAGGCAATGGCCACCATGACCACAGGCGGGGCAGCTAAACCCCGTGGGCCAGCGGGACTGCACTAAGGCTGCTTCACACTGCGCCTCGGTGCCATAGAGTTTAGTAAATTCGGGCATGGATAGGCCGGGCTGGAATTACACACAGTTCATGGGAATGACACACCTTACTGAAACAATGACCCCACGACCACAAAGTCATGCAATTGGTATGACAGTAAAAGTCCTCATACCAAAGTTTATGAGCAATCGCTATTGCGCGACTTGATTAATAGCACCATTACCGTTTAGTAT
>CAYVFT010000032.1:0-32859 GCA_964450225.1 uncultured Crenothrix sp.
TTTTTTAAGTTTTAAACGTGATTAAGCGAGTCGGTTCGCGCTATTAATCCGACAGACTCCTAGGCACTTTTTTTAAAACACGCTTGTAGACATCAAGTCCGGCCTCCTTGCCCGTTGTCTGACCCGGAATAAGGGGTGATTACGATAGGCTTCAGTTAACGTTACTTCCTCTTCCGAGGTCAGTTTAGCGATGAATTTCAGGTGGGTTCCTTTTTTTGTCTGTTATTACAATCGCTACCAGTTTTACACAATAAATTTACTTCCGAATAACTTTCGCGTTACTATTTATAGGCTTTATATTGATTGACAGTCTTGAGAAATGTGCGTTAAGATTCCACCAAATTAGCTTCCGCCAGTGCGGCGAATATATAGTGATTTGCGTCTTAAAGGCTCAATCAGGCCGCAATTAGATACATAGGCTTTTTCAAGGTTGAATTGGATTGCACAACAGTATCCTAAAACCTGTTCAGACCTTGACCGCATTAATGAACATACAAAGTAATTAACGAAAATGTCAGCATCCAGCCCAATTAATGAGATTGGCGGGTTTAAACTATTGGAGCGATTAAGTATTCTCTAATAATTAGGTTTGTCACGGGAGAAGAAGCAATGAACAACGGAAATCCAATCGAAGAAACGCACACCAATGAAGCATCCGACGATCTGAATCTCAAGCGTCGACGCTTGATCCGTGGTGCGCTTGGCGTCGCGCCAATGGTGCTCACCTTGCGAAGCGGTACCTTAGCGGCCGCTTCCTGCACGGGTGCATTAGTGCTGACGCAAACATCGAACCCTAGCGGAAAACTCGACTTCACAGGCGAAGGGATCATTAAGGAAGGGGATAAATGCGTTACATACAATCCAACTGGAGCCTCAAATAATGAATGCCTTACGACGTATCCCCCCATCGCTGGTATAGGTGGTAAAATCAGCACTGGGGATTCAGCAGGCCAAGTAACAGGCTCTGGGACAAATTGGTTCTGCCGCGATGTGACAACCTCAAATCAACCCGTCGCGATCCTTAGTGCTGCTTCCTTAACCTCTCTATTGCATTTGCCGCTTCTTTAACCTCTCTGCTGCATTTATAGATAAGTTTGTTTCATGTCTGCGGATTATTTCCCGATACTTAACGTTCCAAACAACGGTTTTGGACTGGAAATAAACCGTAAGTTTGTTTTAACCTCCTTTGGCCGGAAATTGGTATGGCAAGACTGGGATGACGTTTACATCCTATATCAACCTTCTTCCACGGAAACCCATGTCTTCAACGACATTACCGCCACAGTATTACAAGCTCTGGAGAAGGGAAGCTTGACGATGACTGAAATAGTTAATCGAACCGCTCAGGAGCTTGGTCTTCGCCGAAATGAGTTATCCAGCGGCGATTTATCTTTTGCCATTGGACGATTGCAAGAATTGGGCTTGGTTGAATGGTCGGATGCAGCCGCCCGATGAGGGTCGGCGATTTAGCTCTCCGGCAATTTGAGGACCGTCTTGCAACTGATGGTTTGCTGGTTCAGTTTGGTCCTTTCAATATTCGGATACGATCGGATTTGTCGTCTTTTGCCTCGCTCGCTCATCAGCTATATCATCACTATCCTTTGCCATCTTCGGCTACCATAACCGACTTTCATGTACAGATTGCAAAACCTCGAGGATTGAGGCGCTGGTTGCGCCCCCAATCCGTTTTTTCGTTGGATGGTCAATCTCCCTTTGCACCTTATTCCGTGGAGCATGCTTTTCCCGCACTTGAATGGGGCATCAACTGGTGTATCGCTACCCGCGCACACCATCTCCTTATGCTGCACGCGGCAGTCGTCGAACGCGACGACCTGGCGATCATATTCCCTGCTTGGCCAGGACATGGCAAATCCACTCTTTGTGCCGCGCTGATCTATTCCGGATGGCGACTACTCTCTGATGAATTCGGCTTGGTGCGCCCGGAGAATGGAAAATTGTTACCTATTCCCCGGCTCATTCCGCTCAAAAACGAATCCATCGATGTCATTAGACGTTTCAGGCCGGAGGCGGTAATCGGTCCGTCTTTCTTAGAAACCCGCAAAGGCACCGTAGCGCATGTCAGGCCGCCGGAAGAAAGCATCAGGCGCGGACAGGAACCAGCCGAACCCCGATGGCTAATTTTTCCACGCTGGGCCGCTGAAGCCCCCCTCACTCTGGAGCCAATCCCGAAGAGCGAAGCGTTTTTGATGGTGGCCACCAATGCCTTCAACTACGAAGTCCTAGATGCCACTGCCTTTGGTCTCGTTACTGAAATGGTGCGGGCTTGTGATTGTTATTCGCTGAGGTATTCTGATCTTGATGAAGCGATCTCTGCTCTCGATGCTTTGACAAGATCCTGACATGAGTAAAATAACCGTCCAAACGAGGCGTGCAAATCAGCTTTTGCTCGATGCCATCAATAACCCAAAAAGTTTGCCCACATTGTCTCTGGCGGATTGGGAGCTTCTGATTCGCGTTGCTCGACGAGTCCGGTTGCTAGGAAATCTGGAAGCGGAATTGTCCCGGATCGGTCTACTTGAGGATATTCCTCCTAGTGCGGCGAATCACCTGAGGGCGGCACGTAACATTATCGAGCACCGAAGGACTTTGGTGACCTGGGAAATCAACCGTATCCAATGGGCGCTCAAAGAGACTGATGCGCCCATCATCTTACTAAAAGGAGCGGCTTATGTGCTGGCAGATCTCCCCCCTGCGCAGGGCCGAATCTTTGCAGATGTTGATCTGCTGACACCGGAAGAACGAATCGGAGAGATTGAGGAAAAATTAGTCTCTCATGGATGGCTCAAGACGCAGATCGATCCCTACGATGACCGTTATTACCGAGTATGGATGCACGAAATACCGCCGCTTCGTCACCGGGAGCGAGGAACGGAAGTCGATATTCACCATCGAATTCTCCCGCGAACAAGTCGGCTAAAGTCCGATCCCACGCTATTGTTTGAGGCAACCAGACTCCTCGATAACCCCTATCTTCGAGTCCTTGCTCCCTCCGATATGGTGCTGCATTCTCTGGTCCACTTGTTTCTGGAGTGCGACCCCTATGAAGGTTTGAGGCTGAGGGATTTGTTCGATGTTCACCTGCTTCTTCATCATTATGGCCAGGAGCAAAGTTTCTGGGATAGTCTAGCGCCACGAGCTTACAAACTTGGTTTGGAACGTCCACTATTCTATGGACTGCGCTTCGCCCGAAGATTCTTCGATACTCCAATCCCCAACACAGTTCTGGAAGAAATTAAAGATGCGAGGCCACTTTGGCCAATCCTCTGGCTCATGGATCATCTCGTAGCATTAGCGATCATGCCAGGGCATCCTGATTATCCTTACTCTTGGGCGACCTTTACACGCCGCCTTCTTTACCTGCGCGCTCACTGGTTAAGAATGCCGCCACTCATGCTGGCACGGCATTTATCCTATAAGACTTATCTGCGATTTCGCGGTGTTCGTAGAAAGGTCGACCTTGCCAAGCTTGACCTCAGGCAACAATAAAATTATGTATATTATATTGTTCTTCAGTTATTCCCCGAATTCAATTCAAATCAAACAGGGCTAGCTATAGATTAATTTTACTTCACTTCCTAATCAATGACTCAATCGGTATCCCTGATTACCAAAATATTATAGACTTCAATATTTTTAAACTCTCCATCAAACGCTTCCCATGAAATCAACTTTAATCGTTAGCGCTGTTCAACAGCCTTGTAATGAAGACAGACAAACAAACCTTGATTTTTCCATTGCAAAAATACACGAAGCCGCAACAGTCAATGCAGATCTGGTTGTATTACCCGAACTGCATCTGGGCCCCTATTTTTGTCAGGACGAAGATTATAATAATTTTGAACTTGCGCAGCCTATTCCTGGACCGACTACTGAAATTCTGTCAACCGTGGCCAAAAAACTCAAAATTGTTATCGTCTCAACCATCTTTGAAAAAAGATCACCGGGGCTTTATCACAATACCGCCGTGGTTTTTGACAAGGATGGCAGTATTGCCGGCAAATACAGAAAAATGCACATACCTGACGATCCCGGTTATTATGAAAAATATTACTTCACTCCAGGCGACCTGGGTTTTAAACCGATAGAGACGTCAATCGGCAAATTAGGTGTTTTAGTCTGCTGGGATCAGTGGTTTCCAGAGGCCGCCAGATTAATGGCTTTGGCCGGCGCCGAAATTTTAATATACCCTACTGCAATCGGCTGGGATCCTCAAGATACGGCTGAAGAACACCAACGCCAACTGGATGCCTGGATCACTATCCAGCGCTCTCACGCAGTCGCCAATGGCATTCCGGTTATTTCCTGCAATCGTATCGGCTTTGAACGCGCACCCGACACGGCAACAGGAATCAAGTTCTGGGGAAATAGTTTTGTAGCTGGGCCACAAGGTGAAATAATTACCCAAGCCAATGATTCAGAAATAAGTGTCTTAACCTGCACCCTTGATAGCTCACGCATTGAGCGAGTTAGGAAAATATGGCCCTATTTGCGTGACCGAAGAATTGATGCCTATAGCGATTTAAGTAAACGTTTTATCGATTAACATGCGTACTGTCCATCTTGCAAATATCTTGGGCGGGGTTATCACGCTTTACCCTACTCATCCTGTAGACGCTATACTTCAAATTCCGAGCGCTCATGACCGGAATCTAACAAGGCTTGCAGCCATGTTGGCGTTACTCCGCGGCCTGTCCATGTTTTTTCAGGATCTTCTGGATGACGATATTTGACAGCCACTCTAACGCCCTTGCGCACTGGTCTTTTCTCACTTTCGTGGATATCGACAGTAACATCAATAGATGCCGCCAATTCTTTAATCTTAGCTATAACATCTTTGCGCTTATTAGCCTGGATATTTTTTAATGCCTTTTCTGCACTTTCAATAACAGCCTGTAATTCACTTTCAGAAAGCTGCTGATAATCGGTCATTGTTACTCCCTCAATAATAAAAAACCGTCAATATAATATCATGATCAATACTTGTTTTTAAAAGGCAATATAATGTTATCAATATGTCTATTATCCTTAATTTATAAGACAAAACTTATTCGTAAATAACATTAAAATGTATTTCATTCAATACTTGTCCTTTTTCGTCAACCAGCCTTGCTTTCCAATTAGTTCTGGCAGTATAAGCAAATAACTGGCGGCTTGATGTGCGCCAGGTATCATCCGATATATTCACTTTTTTCCTGGTAATTAGCTCACCATCCAGCAACCACTCGTGATACACAGTTTGACCTTTCATTGCAGCTAACTCAACAAAATAATAAACCGATGCTGATTTATTTTTACTGAGCTTCAACGGTAGTATTATTTCACCTTCCGGCTCGTTATTATTAATTTTAAAGGTTAGCAGCGCTCTAATTATATTTTTATTAACCTCGTTTTCTGGTTTGCCGTTCGTTTTAACAATTCTCTCAGGTGAAGCTGCATTGAGATGTAAATCCGCATTAGGTTGCAAACCTGTCTTTTGAGTATCCGGCTTAATAAAATATAACAACCCTAATACTATGAATATAACGCCTGCCAATGCCAGCAATATCCGCTTTATATTCCATTCTGTTATTACTTTTGGCGCAGAAACCTCATGGTCTTCCTTTTTACCAGAAGTGGGATATTTGACCTTAATTACAATGTTTTTTTTGTCTTCCATAAAATTACCTGATGAATGCTGCTAGCCTGAAACCTTTCCAATAACAAAGAACTAATGTGGGTGGATTTTTTCCCCGCCAGAAACATCAACTTAAGCAGCAAGTAAGTAGTTTCAATCGATAGAATACAACCAGATTGATTAATAATCCATAAAGAGTGGCTAATTCCGTCAGCAATAACAGGAAACCGCTTGGAAAACTTGAGATTAGAAAAAGGAAATGGAATTTGAACAGTGTCAGAGCAATTCAATATCATTCCAAACCTCGTCGTCCGGTTTATCCCAAACATATTTCAATGCACTTTCTTGAACGTTAATGAAATTAAGCATTTCAGCACGGTCTGCCGCTTTATTTTATTGCCAAGATACTCAAAAGCCTCATGAACCAAATCAGTGCTAACTCGATGATTTGACCTGCTTCGCATAACCGCCCCTTTGGGGGCGGTTTTTCATATGTATAAGACTTAGGGTCTAGATTCTAAACCCCGCCTCTACACGCTATACCTTATGATAAACCTCAGCACCTTCTTCAAGAAACTGTCTGGATTTTTCATCCATACCTTTCATTAACGCCTCTTTTTCATCCTTAATACCTTTTGCCGCGGCGTAATCCCGGACATCCTGACTGATTTTCATCGAGCAAAAATGTGGGCCGCACATGGAACAGAAATGCGCGATTTTCGCTGACTCTTTAGGCAAGGTTTCATCATGAAATTCGCGCGCTTTTTCGGGATCAAGACCAATGTTGAACTGATCTTCCCAGCGAAATTCAAAGCGGGCTTTGGACATGGCGTTGTCACGGGCTTGCGCGCCGGGATGGCCTTTTGCCAGATCAGCGGCATGGGCGGCGATTTTATAGGTGACGATGCCTTCGCGTACATCCTGTTTATTCGGCAAACCCAAATGTTCTTTTTGGGTGACATAACAGAGCATGGCGCAACCGTACCAACCGATATTCGCCGCACCTATGGCCGAGGTGATGTGGTCATAACCGGGCGCAATATCGGTGGTCAGTGGCCCCAGGGTATAGAAAGGCGCTTCACCGCATTCTTCCAGTTGTTTTTCCATGTTGACTTTAATCATATGTAAAGGCACATGACCCGGCCCCTCAATCATGGTTTGCACATCGTGTTTCCAGGCGATTTTGGTCAATTCGCCCAGAGTTTCCAGTTCGCCAAATTGCGCTTCATCATTGGCGTCATAAATTGAACCGGGACGTAAACCGTCACCTAATGAAAAGGACACGTCATAGGCTTTCATAATTTCGCAGATTTCTTCAAAATGCGTATACAGGAAACTTTCTGTGTGATGCGCCAGACACCATTTGGCCATGATGGAACCACCGCGAGAAACAATGCCGGTCATACGTTTTGCAGTTAAGGGAACATGATGCAAACGCACACCGGCATGGATAGTAAAGTAATCAACGCCCTGCTCTGCCTGTTCGATCAAGGTGTCGCGGAAGATTTCCCAGGTCAGTTCTTCGGCTTTGCCATTCACCTTTTCCAACGCCTGATAAATAGGCACGGTACCGATAGGTACGGGCGAATTACGCAAAATCCATTCGCGGGTTTCATGAATGTTCTTGCCGGTGGATAAATCCATGATGGTATCGCCGCCCCAGCGTATGCCCCAGAGCATTTTTTCCACCTCTTCATCAATGGATGACGTAACAGCGGAGTTACCTAAATTACCATTGATTTTCACGAGAAAGTTACGACCTATAATCATCGGCTCCAATTCTGGATGATTAATGTTGGCTGGAATAATAGCCCGGCCCCTGGCTACTTCGTCACGGACAAATTCAGGGGTAATGACATCGGGTATTGCGGCACCGAAAGAATCACCGGGGTGCTGGTCTTTCCACAATTCGCGCATTTCTTCCATTTTCTGGTTTTCCCGAATGGCGATAAACTCCATTTCCGGGGTAATAATGCCTTGCCGGGCATAGTGCATTTGCGTCACATTTGCGCCGGCTTTGGCGCGACGCGGTTTGCGAATATGTTCGAAACGCAGATTAGCGGTAGCCGGATCCTCCAGACGCTGGCGGCCGAAGTCCGAACTGGGGCCGGCCAATTCTTCAGTATCGTCTCTTTCTACAATCCAGGCTAAACGAATTGCACCCAGACCTTTTTTTAAATCGACCTCAATATTAGGGTCCGTATAAACGCCAGAGGTATCGTAAACATAAAGCGGGGGATTTTTTTCAGCACCAAAGTGTACAGGGGTGTCGGACAAGGTAATCTTGCGCATGGGAACCTTTATGTCGGGGCGGCTGCCTTGCACATAGATTTTTTCCGATGCGGGGTAGGAATCGATTTTTACACTACTGGCGGTCTCAGTAACGTTTTTCAGAACAGCGCTCATGCTTATCTCCAAATAACAATAAAACAAGGCGCAGGGAAATTGGGGCTTTCCTACGCCGGTATTAACCGGGGTCAGGTTCAAAGGGTTTCTCTCAGCCTCCCATTCCTAAGTAATGCATAGAAACAAGGAAGCACCCCTAGCCTTTACGGATGTTGCACTAAGTTAAAGGATAATGACATGGATTGCAAGCATGGTCAGTATCATAACTATAATAAACACCTTAAAAAACAAATGGTTTTAATAAAGCAGAGCAACGCCGATTAAGTTATGGCCAAGCTTAACAATCAATGATTTACAGTTAATAAGGGCAATATTTTTAGGACTTTGAGGACATTTTTTATATCATATGGCGTCAAGAGCAATTGAATACTCGGTTCACAAAAAGATGGTAACCTCATTTTTTCCCAGTTCATGCGCTGTCAATAAAATCATTAATTAGGATGGTCTGTGAAAATTTCTGTTGTTGTACCTGTTCATAATGAAGCTGACAATATCTTCCCTTTGATGGAAGAGATTGTTAATGCTTTAAGCCATGCGGAAGCCTATGAAATTATTTATGTTGATGACGGGAGTAACGACCAGACAGCAGCAGTTTTAAAACAGGCACTTCGAGACTTTATTGCACTGAGAGTCATTCGGCATCAACAAAGTTGTGGACAAAGCACTGCTATTTACACAGGGGTTAAAGCTGCAAACCATCCCTGGATTGCTACTCTGGATGGAGATGGTCAAAATGACCCCGCTGATATTCCTCGTTTGTATAAGGTATTAATGCGGGAAAGAGAAACTACGAGAAATTTATGGATGGTGGCCGGGTGGCGAAATAAACGTTATGACTCTGCATGGAGGCTTTTTACATCCAAAGTGGCTAATGGAATACGTTCTCGCTTGCTGGGAGATAATACGCCAGATACCGGCTGTGGCTTAAAAATATTTTCAAGGGATAAATTTTTAGAATTACCTTATTTTGATCATATGCATCGATTTTTACCTGCATTGATTTTAAGAGCAGGAGGTCATGTGATTTCCGAGCCGGTCAATCATAGATCCAGAACTAACGGTCATTCAAAATACGGTACATTAGATCGCCTTTGGGCGGGAATTATTGATTTATCAGGAGTGATTTGGCTACAGAAGCGTGCAAAACTGCCAGTAATAACTGAAGTAAAAGCCAATTAACCGGACTCTGGCTATGTTCAGCCACTAACTGTTAAGCCTGTTGTTTAACCACGAAGGACATGAAGGATGAACAAAGAAACTTCGAGTTCTCCGTGGTTAAATAACGCAACGAAATCTCGGTTTTTAAATTTTATGCGATTTCGTTAACTCTTTCAGATAAGCTAAAAAACCATCTTTTAGCTCTTTGTGTAACAAAGCCTGCTCTACGGTCGCTATTAAAAACCCCAGCTTGGAACCGCAATCATAACGTTTACCTTCAAATTCGTAAGCCAACACCTGTTCATCATTTAATAAGTCAGCAATTGCATCGGTTAATTGAATTTCACCTCCCGCGCCTCTCCCTGTCTTTTTAATTTTGTCAAAAATAGCAGGCGTCAAAATATACCGGCCAACTACAGCCAGGTTTGAGGGAGCAACTTCCGGCCTGGGTTTTTCAACAATCAATTCGACCGGGGCTGATCGTTCGGAAAACTCACCGGTTTTCACAATGCCATAACTGGCCGTTTCTGATGGATTAATCCGCTCAACGCCCAGTATGGAAGTATGCTTATGCTCATACAACTTGACCATCTGCGCCATACAGCCTCGACCCGTATCTTCGATCATGTCATCCGCCAGTATCACTGCGAAAGGTTCATCACCAATGACCGGTCTGGCGCAATAAACAGCATGACCCAAACCTAACGCCTCGGCTTGCCGAATAAAAATACAGGACACATGCGGCGGTAGAATATCCTGAATCAACTTCAGCATTTCAGTTTTACCTTTTGCCTCCAGCTCTTTTTCCAGCTCGTAAGCCTTGTCAAAATGATCTGGAATCGCGTTTTTACTGCGCCCGGTAATAAAAACCATGGTATCTATACCCGCTGCAACTGCTTCTTCCACCGCGTATTGGATCAACGGCTTATCAACAATAGGCAGCATCTCTTTGGGGCTTGCCTTGGTTGCCGGCAAAAAACGCGTTCCCAAACCGGCAACGGGAAAAACTGCTTTGGTAATTTTTTTACTCATTTACTATTTCCTTTTTCACTAAAAATAAGCAGCAAGACGAACCAGCTTAGCAATTCATCATGCGGCGTCTGACTCCTCTGCCTTAACAGCATTAAATACGCCCGTATTGATCGACAAAACGTACGATATCATCTTCTCCCAGATAACTACCCGATTGAACTTCGACAATTTCCAGGGGAATAACACCCGGATTTTCCAGACAATGCACAATACCCAAAGGTATATAGGTGGATTCATTTTCGGTAATTAACAGCTTCTCTTCGCCTTTGGTAACCAGTGCTGTGCCTTTAACAACAACCCAGTGTTCAGCACGATGATGATGTTTCTGTACGGATAACTTGGCTCCCGGCTTAACCACAATCCTTTTAGTCTGGTGGCGCTCACCGGTATCAACCAAATCATAATGCCCCCAAGGTCGGTATGCTTTACGGTGAACATCCGCTTCACAACGTCCCAGCTCCTTTAACTGGGAAACAATTTGTTTGACTTCCTGAACCCTGTCTTTAGATGCAATCATCACCGCATCATCAGTTTCTACAACGACCAAGTCATTAACACCTATAACCGCTACCAGTTTATTTTGAGCGTGTATAAATGAATTCCGAGTATCAACTGTTAATACATCGCCGCATATGGCATTGCCGAACGAATCTTTATCGGTAACATCCCACAAAGCAGACCATGATCCAACATCATTCCAACCGGCATCTAATGGAATTACAACACCTTTGTCCGTTTTCTCCATTACCGCATAATCGATGGAATCAGCTGGACATGTAGAAAATATTTCTTTATCCAAGCGAACAAAATCCAGATCAACTTTTGCTGCTTTAAGCGCTTGCCGACAAACCGTTAGCATGTTGGGATTAAATTTTTCCAATTCGCTCAGGAATCTGCCAGCCTTGAATGCAAACATACCGCTATTCCAATAAAATTCTCCGCTTTGGAGATATTGTCTGGCGGTCTCCACATCGGGCTTTTCAACAAATGCGGACACACTATAGGCCGATCCATAATGCAATGTATCCCGCTTGATATAGCCATATCCTGTTTCTGGTTCAGTAGGTACGATACCAAAGGTAACTAAAAACCCCTGCTCTGCCAATGCTTTTGCCTGAACTATTGCTTTATGAAAAACTTTTGAATCCGATATCACATGATCGGCAGGTAACACTAGCAATATATCATCCTCGGATGCTGCCGATAATGCCGCCATGGCCACTGCAGGTGCGGTATTTTTACCCACTGGCTCAAGAATAATAGCGGCCGGTTTTGCATCTATTTCCCATAACTGTTCTGCCATCATAAATCGATGATCTTCATTACATACCGCAATAGGCGCTTTTAATCCTTCAAGTCCAGCCAATCTGAGCACAGTTTCCTGAATCATTGTATGACTGGAAACCAGCGGCAGAAATTGTTTTGGATATTGACCGCGAGAAAGTGGCCAAAGTCTTGTTCCTGAGCCACCAGATAAAATAACGGGAATCATAATGTTCTTTTCCTTAACGTGTATAGTTGTATCAATAATTGCATTAGCAATTTATTTATTCATAAGACTTAATAATAAAGACCTTTTATGATTGCTTCAGCAGTCAGAACCCTTAATTATCCCGCGTTGCTTGAGCAGGTTGATAACGTTTTGAACACTTTCGTCAAGGCTTTGTTCGTGGGTATTAACGACTAGCTCAGGTTGCTCTGGTGCTTCGTATGGCGAACCAATGCCGGTGAAAAAGGGTATTTCTCCAGCCCGGGCTTTTTTATAAAGACCTTTTACATCTCTTTGTTCACACGTTTCGATCGGACATTTACAAAATATTTCCAGAAAATCGCCATGCGGCACCAATTTTCTGGCGCTGTCACGATCGGATTTAAAAGGAGAAATAAAGGCGGTTAAAGTGATAACCCCCGCTTCTGTCATTAACTTCGCTAGCTCACCGATCCGCCTGATGTTTTCAACACGATCACTATCGCTAAATCCCAAATCACTGCACAACCCATGACGAACATTATCACCGTCGAGAACGAAAGTGGAAATCCCGGTTTTATGAAGATGATCTTCCACTGCATGGGCCAATGTGGATTTGCCAGACCCTGAAAATCCTGTAAACCAGAGGATAACACTTTTGTGTTTATGAAGAGCTTCTCTATCTGCGCGAGTTATGGTTGCGTGATGCCAGACTGTATTTGTGCTTTTTTTTGTCATTTTGATTGGAAATTATTTGTTTAAACTATCTGATTTTAGTGTATTTCTGTGCAAATGCTGCAATAAACGTCGGCAACTCATTGAGCGGCAAATGATTGATGCCAGCCGCACTTTTACGCCCTCCTCCGGTTGCAAATAACGAACACAATTCATCAGCTCCGGTATTGCTGGCTAATGGAGCACGAACACTGATTTGATAGCCGCCTTGGGCATTGTAACTGAGTACTGCATGAGCGCTTGCCGGGTTTTGATTGGCGAGTTCGTTGCCAAATACACCGCTAATTCGTCTTGCCCAAGCCTCATCCGGCAGAATATAGACGCCAATGGCATCAGTCTGGTATTCAGCTTTGATGCGCCGGGCCTTATCCATGTCATCTGCATATCCTGCTAATAATTGTTCGTAGATAATTGAATTGTCGGCTATAAAGTCAAAGGGTGACGCGTAGGGCGCTAATTCGCGATAAAGCACATCCGGTGCAAAATGCAAATCACTGATGCTGCTACCATAACCGTTATAATTGATGCAGATGCCTAAATCTTTAAGTTGTTTAAGCTGATTTGCAGATAATGACAGGGTATGGGCTGCCAGTTCTGCACTGTCAATCAGATTATCTCCAAAAGCTGCAGTAACTGCCCATGCGCGGTATTTTCCTCCAAGGTGTTGATCCACCAATAGACTTGTGCAAGTGTTTGCTGCGGTATTGATGATCGCTTTCAGATTGGGATATTGCGGAATGTCTCCCGATTCATGATGATCGACATAAAACACAGTTACTCCTTGCTGAAGAATTCTAACAAGAGCAGCGTGATTTTTTTTTAAGGAAATATCAAGTACGGTTACTTGATCATTTTTTTGAACGGACAGGTGTTCCAATAATTGGATGTTCCTTTTTACACCGGTAACCAACTGCGATTTGGTTGGCTCCGCCAGACGCAACTGCACGAGGGCACAAATGCCGTCTGCATCGCCGTTAAATACATCAATTTGCATAGCTTGCCCCTGATTTTTAGTGTTGAGTTTTATTTTACGCGATGAACACGGTAATTGAAAAACATCAAGTATAGAAATGCTTTATTGGATGTAAAATGTCGATAATAAACACAAACTATTCTATTAATAATGACTACTCAAGCCCCGTTAGTAAATTTTCGTTTTTCCTCTGACACCTTCAAGCGTTTTTTGCCTAATTCCCAAGCTGTTTCTTTAGCCATTATTTTAATTGTCAGTTTTGTGCTGATTTATTCATTATCCAATATACTGATGCCTGTTTTTGCATCTATCGTTCTGGCTTATTTATTGGAAGGCCTGGTGGGCAAAGCTGAAGATAGAGGAATGCCGCGTTTGCCTGCTGTATATCTGGTGTTTTCTGCTTTTATGACCTGTTTGGGATTTTTACTTTTTTATTTGATGCCGCTTGTTTCTCAACAAGCTGTCGAACTTGTTCAACATACTCCCGATATTATTAACAGAGCGCAAACTGAAATCATGCGCTTACCCAAAATTTATCCGAAATTCATTTCAGAAAGCAAAATTCAGCAGATGCTATTTGCCGTTCAGAAGGAATTGTTAACATATGGTCAAAATGTGCTGTCGCTTTCGGCTGCATCAGTTGTGGGTATAGTCAGTGCAATGATTTATCTGTTTCTGGTTCCGATGATGGTTTTTTTCTTTTTAAAGGATAAAGAGCTGTTAATCTCCTGGTTTTTACAGTTTATGCCCAGAGACAGACATTTAACCGTACGTGTATGGCATGAGGTTGATATTCAGATTGGTAATTATGTCCGTGGCAAGTTTGCCGAAATATTTATTCTCTGGTTTGTCAGTTATGCAACGTTTGCAACGATGGGCTTAAATTATGCCATGTTGTTGGCTGTATTGATGGGTGTACAGGTTATTATTCCCTACATAGGTGCAACGTTGGTCACTTTTCCGGTTCTTGGTGTCGCTTATTTTGAATGGGGATTAGGTGGTGATGATTTTATGTACATAGTTATTGCTTACTCAATTATTCAGGCTTTGGACGGCGTTGTGCTGGTACCCGTGTTATTTTCTGAAGCGGTGAATTTACATGCTATCGCGATTATCGTCGCCATTTTATTTTTTGGTGGATTGTGGGGGTTTTGGGGTGTGTTTTTCGCTATTCCATTAGCAACTGTTGTCAAAGCAGTACTGACTGCCTGGCCACGGCTTGGCGATAAAAGTTCGGATACTTATTAGCTAATGTTTATTTAGCAATTGTGTAGCTACATTTGTCATTATGGACGTTAAACACCCAGCAAAATTTTAACATGAACCGCAACACTGGCGGCTAAAGCATTGAGATTATACCCACCTTCCAATACGGAAATAATCCTGCCTTCACAATAGTTTTCAGCACAATCCATCAGTTGTTGAGTAAGCCATCGAAAATCCTCTTCAACCAACATAATAGAGGCTAACGAATCATCCCTGTGGGCATCAAAACCCGCTGAAATAAGCAGTAAATCAGGTTTGAATTTTCGTAGCGCAGGTAAAATAATGTCGCTGTATTTTTTCCTGAATTCAACACCTGTATCACCTGCAGCCAGCGGCACATTGATGATATTGCCAACGCCGGTTTCTGTTGGATAGCCTGTACCGGGATAATGTGGCATTTGATGACTGGATGCGTAGAGAACATTGGGTTGATTATAAAAAGCCGCTTGGGTGCCATTGCCATGATGCACATCGAAATCAACAATGGCGATACGTTCCAGATGATAATGACAGCGTGCATATTCGGCAGCAATCGCTATATTATTAAACAAACAAAATCCCATAGCCAAATCCGGTTCGGCGTGATGTCCGGGCGGACGTACTGCGCAGAAAGCATTGTCAGCCTTACCAGTCAGGACTTTATCAACTGCATCACAAACTGCACCAACCGCACGAAAAGCCGCTTTTTCCGATCCTGGTGACAACACTGTGTCGTGATCCAAAAAGTGTTTGCCTTGTTTCGGTATAGCTGCCCGAATAGCCTCAATATGAGATAGCGGATGAATTAACCTGATTTGCTGTTCAGTACCGAGTGGCGGTGAGACTCTGATCAAATCCACAAACTGCGGCGCGTCAAGAGCTATAGCTATACTTCTGAGTCGATCAGCACATTCGGGGTGGTCTGCACCGGTATCATGCAACAGAAAATCCGGGTGGCTATAATAAAGTGTCTTCACATCGCCTCTATTTACATAATCGGCCAAGTTAAAACTTATTTTTTGCGGATTGCCTTAAAATAACCCCAATTGTAACTGGGCCACTTCCGACATCATTTCCCTTGACCAGGGAGGATCAAGAACCACTTCTACATCTACGCTAGCAACACCAGGCAGCGCACGGATACATTTTTCCACGTCGCCCTGGATAACCGGCCCCATGCCGCAGCCCGGTGCAGTTAAAGTCATAATGATGTGAACATCATTTTTGCCCTCACCTACAGGTTTTACATTGCAGTAATAAACCAGGCCCAGATCAACAATGTTCACGGGGATTTCCGGATCATAAACTGTTTTCATGACTTCCCAGCAGTTTTTTTCAACCGCTTCAGGGCTGGTTTCTGATACCAGCATATGCAGTTGATGCTGCTCTTGGCCCAATGCATCGGCATCGGCCCCTGCAATACGCACCATGTGACCGCGCTCGGTGACAACTGTGTAATTATTGCCAAGAGACTGGTGTATGGTCACTTCTTCGCCCTTTCTTAAGGTACCAGGCGTGCCATCAGGGATGGTGACAATATTGACATCTCTGGTTAAAACAAAGCTTTCTCGTTCTGCCATAATAATCAGTTATAGGTGAAAAGTTCGCGCATCAATCGCCTGGCCGGTTACGCCAAGACTTTGAGAGCCGAATAAATACAGGTAAGCAGGGGCTATTGATTCCATAGTGGGTAATTTAGCTTTATCTTCTGCCGGGTAGGCACGTTTTCTTAAGGGTGAATCAACAGCTCCGGGAATCAGGGTATTCACCCGGATTTTATTGGCTGACTCCAGTTCTTCAGCCAGTATTTTTGCCAACCCTTCCATGGCTATTTTGGACACACCATAAGCACCTGAATAGGCGTGAGCCTTTCGGGCGGAAGCATCAGATGTGAATACAATGGACGCGTGTTGACTTTTTTGCAGTACCGGCAATAACACCCGAGTGAGTAGAAAAGGCGCATTCAGATTGACATTTAAAGTATGTCCCCAATCCTTCGTACTGAATTGGGAGATTGGCGTAAACGAATTGAATTCTACAGCTGAATGCAACAAACCTTGCAAAGAGCCGTATTCTTCAGCAATTTTATTCGCCAATTCCTGATATTCGTTTTCATTGGCCCCCGCCAGGTCAAACGGATAAATAATCGGTGCGGGTGCCTGTGCCGCCAAAATGGCATCGTAAACCGCTTCCAGCTTGGCAATGTTTTTATCCAGTAAAATAACATGAGCGCCATTTTTGGCCAGCGTTAAAGCTGCTGTGCTACCCAGACCGCCACCCGCGCCGGTAATTAAAATAACGTGATGTTTTAATGGCATAATGCTGAGGTTATCCAGGTTGCAATTTGTTTGGGGGACTTTATCAGGGCATCAGCGCCCCATGTTTCTGGCATATCTTCGGGTTTAAGATAACCGTAAAGCGCGGCCAGTGTTTTCATTTGAGCATTTTTTCCAGCAATAATATCGTGACTTGCATCACCTATATAAACACATTCTTGCGGTTTTACCGCTGCCTGTTTGCAGGCAGCCAGCATGGGTTCCACATGAGGTTTGGGATTTGTTGTAGTATCTCCGCTAACAATGCAAGCGGCACGAGCGGTGAGCTTTAGGGCATCCATCAGCGGATTGGTGAAGCGTTCCCGTTTATTGGTGACTACGCCCCATTTCAGTCCCTGCGCTTCAATGGCATCAAGCGTTTCTGACATGCCTTTGAAAAAAACCGTGTGTTCGGCAATATTGTTTTGATAAAGATCAAGCATAGTTTCCAGTATGTCTGCCCGAAGCGCTTCCGATATCGATTGATCAAGGCTCTCATTAATCATGGCAACTGCACCAAATGAAATAAACGGTTTAATTGTGTCCGCTGAAACAGTCATAAGGCCATGACTGCTTAATGCCTTGTTCAAGCATAAAACCAAGTCCGGGGCAGTGTCCACCAAGGTACCGTCTAGGTCAAATAACACGCAGGATAATTTGAAATCTGCCGCCATCAGAACCGTTACTCGGGACGTTTAAAGGCCGCGATGTAATTGACATCAATGTCTTTGCCGAGACTGAACCGCTTGCTAAACGGGTTGTATTCAATCCCTACCATACCCTGAAGCTCAAGACCAGCTGCGCGCGCTGACTGGGATAGTTCAGAGGGCTTGATAAAGGTTTTATAATCATGTGTGCCTTTAGGTAGCATTTGGAGAACATGCTCCGCTGCAAGAATGGCTAACAAGTACGCCTTGGGTTTACGGTTGAGTGTGGAAAAAAACACCATGCCTCCGGGTTTAACCAAGGTAGCGCAAGCAGAAATTATTGATCCGGGATCAGGCACATGTTCCAGCATTTCCATACAGGTAACATGATCGAAATTTTCAGGCTTTTGCTGAGCCAGCGCTTCGGCACTGATTTTTTGATAATGTGCATTGACACCCGACTCCAGACCATGCAAATCGGCAATATCAATCAGTTCTTTACTGAGATCAATACCCAGAACATCAGCACCTTGTTTAGCCAGAGCTTCGGTTAAAATGCCGCCGCCGCAGCCCACATCAACAATGCGTTTATCAGCAATAACCGCATAATTTTGGATAAATTGGATACGTAGCGGGTTAATATCATGCAAGGTTTTAAATTCACCCTGGGTATCCCACCAGCGCTCAGCCATCGAGCCAAATTTATTTATTTCATGCTGGTGTACGTTGTCTGTTGCTTTCATCTTACTGAACCAATAATTTATTGATATAGTTTACTATATTACTAGGTTATTCGTCATTCGTGTTTTAACCAAGTTTGCTTTTTGAGATTTAGCGGGTCGCGCTTTTCTGCCCATATTACTTGACTACCCCTGCTTTTCTTCAAGCGCCTGGATTTTTTCCTCAAGCAGCTTTACTTTTTTCAGCAGTTCAGGCAATTTGCTAATGGCAATCTGCTCCTTATATGCTGTCTTCTTGTCTTTTGCCGGACTGCCGAAAACCTGGGCACCCGGCGCAACATCACCAGCCACGCCGGAACGCGCCATTACCACAGCGCCCTGGCCGATTGTCACATGATCAGCAACACCTGAACTGCCCGCCAAAATGGCATAGTCTTCAATGCTACAGGAACCGGACACACCTGTCAGGCCACACATAATCACGTTTTTGCCGACCTTGTTATTGTGACCAATCTGCACCAGGTTATCTATTTTACTGCCTGCTCCAATCAGGGTACTTCCCAACGCGCCTCTGTCAACACAGGTATTAGCCCCGATTTCAACATTGTCATCGATAATCACATTACCGACCTGCGGCACCTTGACATGGACATTGTTCCTGAATTTATAGCCAAAACCATCAGCACCGATAATCGACCCTGAGTGGATAATGACATTATTCCCAACAACCACATCATCGTAGATAACAGCATAGGGATAAATCCGGCAATTTTTCCCCACTTTTACATTTTTACCCACATAAACGCCGGCCAGTATTGCGCTGCCATCGCCTATGGTCACATTTTCACCAATCACTGCATAAGGTCCGATATACACTTCATTACCCAAAGTTACATTATTTTCAAGCACAGCCTGAGATGCAACCTGTGGACTATAAACCCTGGCGGGATGTAGTAATTCAACGGCCTTGATAAAGCTGAGTTCCGGATCGGCGCAAACCAGTAATGCCAACCCCCCGGGCACATTATCCACGGCAAAACCTTCAGCAATAAAGCAGGCGGAAGCCATAGAGTTTTTGATATGCTGGACATATCGACTATTAGTCAACTGGGTAACCTGCCCTGCTTGTGCAGACGTAATATCGGCTGCGGAATAAATGACCGTTGATGGATCGCCCCCTACAATCTGGGCACCACAAAAATCGGCAAGCTCTTTTAATGTAATCGGCATATTGGTCTCTACGGTTATCTTATATGATGTACTAGTGTATCAAATACAGGATTCAGTAAGTCACTCATTGCGCTGCCAGTGTCCTGATTTGCCGCCAGCTTTCTCAAGTAATCGCACTGACTGGATGACCATGCCCCGGTCTACGGCTTTACACATATCATAAATGGTGAGCAAGGCTATTTGCGTGGCACACAGCGCTTCAATTTCCACACCTGTCTGACCGTTAGTTTTTACTGTGGTTCGGCAACGTATACGGTTTTTTTCAGTATCAGCTGTCAGGTTTATTTCTACGTGCGTTATGGGCAAAGGATGACAAAGCGGAATTAAATCCGCGGTTTTTTTGCTGGCCATAATACCGGCAATTCTCGCTATAGCCAGTACATCGCCTTTTTTGTGTTCACCCGCAAGAATCATCTGGAGCGTTTCCGGATGCATCTCAATGTAGCCTTCGGTTACAGCGACGCGTTGAGTAATCGCTTTGGCGCCAACATCAACCATGTGAGCTTCGCCAGCCTCATTAAAATGTGGTGTGTGGGTCATTTTCTGTAAAATGATTAGTGAAAGAAATGTTCATATCGTTTTATTATCTGTTTTTTTTCTTGCCCCGTGAATCATTATGTCAATTAAAGTACGTTATTTTGCCAGCTTAAAAGAAAGTGTGGGCCGCTCGGAAGACGACCTGGCCTTTTCAAATTTGTTGACCGTTAATGAAGTCTGGAATCTAGCAAACCCGGATAAATCATTGCCCGGCAATATTCTGGCAGCTGTGAATATGGACTACGTTGAATTCAACAGCACCGTGCGGGACGGCGATGAAGTGGCTTTTTTTCCACCCGTTACCGGAGGCTGAAGATGACGATAAAAATTAGTGCTGAGGAATTTGATCCATATCAGGAAATTCAGGTCTATCAGAAGGCAAGATTGGCTAATATCGGAACTGTTGGCGCGACCAGCATTTTTATAGGCACGATGCGCGATTTTAATGACGGTGTCGCTGTTAAAGGCATGACGCTGGAATATTATCCCGGCATGACTGAAAAACAGCTGGAAAAAATTGTTTCCGAAGCGCAGCGACAATGGCAAATTATTGACAGTTTAGTCATTCATCGAGTGGGCGATATCATGCCAAATGAGTCGATAGTGCTGGTCGCCGTGTGGTCATCGCACCGTGGCGATGCGTTTGATGCAAGCCGATACATTATGGAAGCCTTAAAATCGAAAGCACCGTTTTGGAAAAAGGAGCTATTAGCAAGCGAAAATGAACGCTGGGTTGCAAAGAATACCAATGGTTATAAAACAAGTTAATCGCATGAAAACATTTTATACAACAATTTTTGTTCTGCTATTAACCTCGCTAACCGGCTGTATGCCGATGACTTATCCGCCTGGTACGAAAAATAATGCCTCGCAGCTGAGCGAGAATATTTTCCTGACCGAAGACGGCGCCAATTTGCCGGTTCGCCATTGGCTGCCTAAAACCGATCCACATGCGGTCCTTATAGCGCTACACGGCTTTAACGATTACAGCCGGTTTTTTCAACAGCCGGGCGAATATCTCAGCAAACTGGGCATCGCCTGTTTCGCATACGATCAACGCGGCTTTGGCGCAGCCCCAAAACGTGGTTTATGGGCCGGCAGCGCGGCCTATACTGACGATTTGCATACCCTGGTGCGACTGGTAAAACAACGCTACCCGGATCGCCCCGTTTATCTGCTCGGCGAAAGCATGGGGGGCGCAATCATTATAACTGCCATGAGCCAAGCCAATATGCCAGCCGTAGATGGGATAATTCTCGTCGCACCGGCGCTTTGGGCGAGGTCAACCATGCCCTGGTATCAAACCGGTTTGCTGTGGACACTGGCTCATAGCATGCCTTGGCTGACTTTGACCGGTGAAGGAGTAGGAGTAATGCCCTCGGATAATATTGAAATGCTCCGTGCCTTAGGCCGGGATCCCTGGGTTATCAAGGCGACTCGCGTAGAAACCGTATATGGTCTGACCGACTTGATGGATGAAGCATTTAACAGCGCAACGCGGCTGCAAGGTAATGCCCTGATGCTGTATGGTGAAAAAGACGAAATTATTCCCAAGGAACCAACCTACGCATTTTTACAAAAATTTCTCGCTACGGATGCGAAGGAAAAAACCGTGGCTTTTTATCAACAGGGTTATCACATGCTGCTACGCGATTTACAAGCTCCCACGGCGTGGAAAGACATTGCTGCATGGATCAACAACAAACCGGAAAAACTTCCATCAGGGGCTGATAACCGGGCGCGACAGGTATTGGCAGGACTTATTCCACGAACTACTAAAGTGGAGGATTAAAAAATTTTCCATTCAGAAAGCTTATCCCTTGGCACATTGTTCATAACTGGCACACCAAAAATCAAATTGTATATACTGGTTCTTGCCTCGTAGCGGAGTAAAGGCTATACCAGTCAGGAGCGATCATTCGAATACATAATAAAACCCCTCTTGTGAGAAACAATTATCATGGAACTATTTACAAATATTCGCGCACTCATCATCGACATGGATGGTGTTTTATGGCATGGCACACAGCCGATACCAGGGTTGACAGACTTCTTTCAAACCCTGCATGAACTGCAAATTCGCTTCATTCTGGCGACCAATAACGCCAGTTTAACGCCGGCGCAATATGTGACCAAG
Organism: uncultured Crenothrix sp.; assembly: GCA_964450225.1. Taxonomy (GTDB): domain Bacteria; phylum Pseudomonadota; class Gammaproteobacteria; order Methylococcales; family Methylomonadaceae; genus Methylobacter_C. The sequence goes on from CAYVFT010000032.1 coordinate 22,199, forward strand.
CTGGCACGAATGGGTGTGGCAGTGGATCATAACCAAATTCTGACTTCAGGTATTGCCACTGCGCTATACCTGAGTGAGCAGGTAAACCCGGCTGAAACCCGCGTATTTGTTGTCGGCGAAGACGGTGCGACGCAACCGCTTATTGAACGTGGTTTTACGCTGACCGGTCTCTATGAAGTAAATAACGACAATGACCCGGTTAAAAAAGGCGCAGATATTGTGGTCTGTGGCAAGGATGAAACCCTGACCTGGGCAAAACTGGCAACAGCCACCCTGAATATTCGCGCCGGCGCAAAATTCATTGGCACCAATGCCGATACGACACTTCCCACAGAATACGGCCTGACCCATGGCAATGGCGCGATTCTGGCCGCTCTGGAGGTCGCTACTGGCGTAACACCGACTATTATCGGCAAACCGGAACCCATTATCTATCAACAGGCCCTCACCTTGCTGGGCGTTGACCCGGATGAAACGGTAGCCATCGGTGACCGCCTGGAGACCGATATCCTCGGCGCGGTTCGCACCGGCATTCGCAGCATCATGGTACTGACGGGCGTGTCTACTGAAGAAGATTTGAAAGAAGCGAATTATCTGCCAACCTGGGTCATGCCTGATATTCGCGCCGTCACGCAAGCATTGCGAAGTTAACTTATTTGCACATCGAATAATACAAACACATCAGGAGTCGCCGCCATGAAAAAATTCATCAATTCCACAGATACGCTGCTTGACGAAAGCCTGCTCGGCTTTGCCAAAGCGCATGCTGATATCATTCAACTCAACGCGCAACCGCACTTTGTCAAGCGCATAAATCCCCCCAAACCGGGCAAGGTCGCGCTGATTTCCGGCGGCGGTTCCGGACACGAACCCCTGCATACCGGTTTTGTCGGTTCGGGTATGCTGGATGCCGCCTGTCCGGGCCAGATTTTCACTTCCCCTACCCCCGATCAAATGCTGGCTGCAGCACAGGCAGTGGATCATGGCGGTGGGGTTTTATTTATCGTCAAGAATTATGCCGGAGACGTGATGAATTTCGAAATCGCCGCCGAGATGCTGGATTGTCCGAATGCATCAGTGTTGGTAAGCGACGATGTTTCCTTGCCGAAATCACATAGTACCGGACGGCGCGGAGTTGCGGGCACGTTGATCGTAGAAAAAATTGTCGGCGCGGCAGCAGAGAAAGGTGCCGATTTGGCAAGTTGCAAAGCATTGGGTGATAGAGTCAACCACGCCACCGCCTCAATGGGCGTCGCGCTGAGCAGTTGCACCGTGCCCGCCCTGGGAAAACCCACTTTCGATATCAGTGACACCGAAATGGAAATGGGTGTGGGCATTCATGGTGAGCGTGGGCGTGATACCCTGCCTTTGAGCAGCGCCGCAGAGATTGTGGAGCACTTGGCCGGCATTATTGATGATGAATTAAAACCGAAAAAAGGCCAGTCCGTATTGCTGCATGTGAACGGATTCGGTGCAACGCCGTTGATGGAACTGCATCTGATTTATGGCCTGGCGGCCCAATACTGGGAAAAACGCGGTATCACTATCGCCCGCTCATTAGTGGGCAACTACACCACATCCATCGATATGGCGGGTTGTTCAATAACCCTGAGCCTGCTTGACGAAGAATTGCTGGGACTGTGGGATGCCCCGGTTCATACAGCGTCTCTACGCTGGGGTTGTTAATTGTTTAGTCAGGATGTCAACAATGGCGCAAATCATTAATTGTGCAGTTTTCGCGCCCGCATCAATATGACCACGAGAGCGCTCTTCCAGAAAAGAAGCGCGGCCCTTGGTAGCGACCATATCGCGGGTAGACTCCATACCCGCGATGGCAACCTGCGAAACAGTCGCCAAAATATCCGGTAACGCAATGGAATCCGCCGCTGCTGTTCGCAAGTAATCCGCCACAGGGATATAAACATCGAGCATGGTTTTTTCACCTGCCTCCGCCTTGCCACGTTGTTTAACCGCCTCCACGCCTTTGGCAAAAACATCGGCAAAGCTTTGCAGGTCCAGGGATTGCTCACGCGCCGCTTTGCTTAAGGCAATAAACAAGGTGCCGTACAGTGAACCTGACGCGCCACCTATCGATGACATTAAAGTCATGCCGATTTTCTGCCAGGCAGTAACCCAATCCAATTGGCTTAATTCGTCTCGTTGAGCCATGAGTGCCTGAATGCCGCGTTGTAAATTGGTGACATGATCGCCGTCACCGATAGCTTGATCCAGGGCGGTCACTTCTTCAGCGTTTTTTTCGATCACCTCGGCTATAGTTTCGATCAGATTAGGTAATATTGCAGGTGTAAGTGTCATGGCGATTTCCAATTTAGCGAATTTTGAAAATGCAGAGAATAACGCGCAAACCGAAAAAAGGCGACCAAGAAACTTCAGAAATTTTACAAAGCCGACTTCTCAACAATCTGCACTCGCTGGGTAACGCCGCATACCAGGGTATAGGGTATGGTATCTGCGTAAAAGGCAATTTCTTCAACGGCCAGGCTATCGCCCCACAACGTCACCGGATCGCCCGGTTTGGCATTTGGCTGTGTTGCCAGATCGACAGTAATCATATCCATTGACACTCTGCCAATCAGTGGAACGCGCTGTCCATTGACCAGTACGGGCGTTCCGGCTTTGGCGTATCGAGGATAGCCATCACCATAACCAACGGCCACAACGCCAAGCGTTGTCGGCCTTTCACACACCCAGGTACCTGAATAACCGACTTTATCGCCTGTTGCTATGGGCTTTACTGCAATTAGCCGTGAATGCAAGCCCATAACCGGCTTTAATCCCAGTTGCTTGCCGGTGTTATCCGGAAACGGTGAAATGCCGTACAGCATAACGCCCGGACGCACCCAATCGGTTAAGGCTTCTTTCCAGGCTATAATACCTGCCGAATTGGCGATACTGCGCTCGTTTTCAAGGCCGACGGTCGCCACAGTATCATTAAACAAGCGGATTTGTTTATGCGTGGTAGCGTCCTGTTTATCATCCGCATTGGCTAAATGCGTCATCAGTCTGATGGGCGGCCTGATGATGGAACATTGGTTTAAGCGTTGAAAAACCGAGTTAAATTCCTGGGGTTTAAAGCCTAAGCGGTTCATACCGGTATCGAGTTTTAACCAGATAGCACAGGCTTCTTGTTCCTTTCTGCTTTCAAATATTTCCAGCTGGGTGAAAGAATGCACCACTGCGTCCAATTGATAAAGCAATAATTCATCCAGCTCTTCGGCGCAGGAAAATCCCTCCAAAACAGCAATCCTGTTTTTTATCCCCGCCTTGCGCAAACGAATACCTTCATCAACCCGCGCCACGGCGAAGGCATCGGCATTTTGCAAGGCTTCGGCTATTCGCAACAAACCGTGCCCGTATCCATTCGCCTTGATCACTGCCATGATTTTTGCATCCGGCGCTAAACGGCGAACCATTTGCAGGTTATGTTGCACAGCTTCCAGATTCAGTATCGCATGGGCTGCCGGGATCATTCATAATCTCCCGTGTTATATTGATTTCCGGCGAAATTTTCAAACCGCGTATATTGCCCCAAAAAGGTAAGCCTGACCGTTCCCAGCGGGCCATTACGTTGCTTGCCGATAATAACCTCGGCTATCCCTTTATCAGGACTGTCTTCGTTATAAACTTCGTCACGATAAACAAACACAATCAAATCGGCGTCCTGCTCAATCGCTCCCGAGTCACGCAAGTCGGACATCACAGGTCGTTTATTGGGCCGTTGTTCAAGATTCCGGTTAAGCTGCGATAACGCCACAACAGGCACGTTCAATTCCTTGGCCAAGGCTTTTAAACCTCTGGAAATATCAGAAATTTGCTGCACGCGATTTTCACCACTGGAGGGTGATTGCATAAGCTGTAGATAATCCACGACAATCAACCCCAACTGACCATGCTCACGCGCCAGCCTTCTGGCTCTGGCACGCACTTCGGTCGGTGTCAGGGCGGGCGAATCATCAATAAACAAATGCGTGCCTGCCAGTAAGTTAATGGCTGAAGTCAAACGCGGCCAGTCATCATCTTCCAGCTTGCCCGTCCTGACCTTATGCTGATCTATACGACCCAATGAAGACATCATCCGCATTGCCAGCGCATCACCGGGCATTTCCATACTAAATACCGCAACCGGTTTATCACCTTTAAGGGCAATGTTTTCTGCCATGTTCATGGCGATTGTGGTTTTACCCATGGACGGTCTACCCGCCACAATAATCAAATCGGCGGGTTGCAAACCGGAGGTTAATTCATCAAAATCGGTAAATCCGGTACCAGCACCAGTGATGGCACCTTCCTGTTCAAACAGCGTTTCAATTTTATTAACGGCTGTGGCTAGCAACGACTTAATAGGTATAAAACCACCACCCTGCCCTTTTTGCCGTTGTTCCGCTATTTGAAAAACCTGCCGCTCCGCATTTTCCAGCAGATCAGCAGTTTCACGTCCCTCCGTATTAAAGGCAGAATCCGAAATTTCAGTCCCGACATGTATCAGCTGCCGCAGTACCGAACGATCTCTGACAATATTGGCGTACGCTACGATATTAGCCGCACTGGGCGTATCTTTTGCCAGCATGATCAAATAAGACAAGCCACCGACATTATCCAACTCACCTATGGCTTTTAATGCATCAGATAGAGTAATAACGTCAAAAGGAATCTGTTTTTCTGCGAGCTCTTCAATCTTTCTGAAAATGAGTTGGTGGCTCCGGCGATAAAAATCCGTTTCAACAACCTTGTCGGCAATTGAATCCCAGGTTTGATTATCCAGCATCAAGCCACCCAAAACCGATTGCTCGGCCTGTATGGAATTGGGTGGAACCTTCAGGGCATCAAGTGAATAATCACGATCGATGGAATAGTTTTCAGGCATGGTTATTAATGCTAAAAAGATAAATAGTAACATGAGGAGGGTTTTCAGTCATTGACCCTATTTCTATAGGATAAAAGGCGCGGATAAAGTACCCTAAAGTCCCCAGCAACTTGGGCACAGGCAATATCATATTTTTTTAGGGAACTTCACTTATGACAACCCACCCTCAAAACCCGCAACCAAATCGCCAGACACTCTATGTTGCTCTAGCGCTCATACTCGGTATTGCGGTTGGAGAACTGCTTAATCAGACAATGGGTCAAGCTGGTATTTCCAAGCTCAACCCCGCACTTAGCCAGATTATTGAGATTTTTACCGTATTAACCGATATATTCCTGCGCTTGGTCAAAATGATCATCGCACCCCTGGTATTTTCCACACTCGTGGTCGGCATGGCCAAAATGGGCGATATGCAAACCGTCGGACGCATCGGCATCAAGGCGTTGCTATGGTTTTTCTCCGCTTCAATTTTCAGTCTGTTATTGGGTATGTTACTGGTCAATGCATTTGAGCCGGGAAGTTCTCTGCATATCGAATTACCCCCAATAGGAGCCGAAACCGGACTACCGGAAGTTAAGCCCGCACTCGGGAATTTTATCGCGCATATATTTCCAAAAAGCATCATCGAAGCGATGGCCACAAATGAAATTTTGCAAATTGTGGTATTTTCCATGTTCTTTGGTATCGCGTGCGCCTCGATCGGTGATCTGGCACGGCCAACGGTCAAGTTGCTTGATTCATTAACGCATATCATGTTGAAAGTGACCGGATACGTCATGCACTATGCGCCGGTAGCGGTGTTTGCCGCTATCGCCGCGGTTATTGCCCAACATGGCCTCAGTGTCCTGCTGTCTTATGGCAAATTTATCGGGGAATTTTATTTTGGCTTGTTGTTGCTGTGCAGTGCACTCGGCATGGTTGGCTTTCTGTTTCTGGGTCGGAGAGTGTTGTCTTTGCTACGCCACATCCGCGAACCCATGCTTTTGGCGTTCGGAACGGCCAGTAGCGAGAGCGCTTACCCCAAGTTATTACAGCAACTGGAACGCTTTGGCTGTGATGAAAAAGTCTGTGGACTGGTGCTGCCTTTGGGTTATTCATTTAACCTCGATGGCAGCATGATGTATATGACTTTCGCCGTTTTGTTCATCGCCCAGGCTTATGGTATCGATATGACGCTCAGTGATCAGCTCATCATGTTGCTGGTATTGCTGTTCACCAGCAAGGGCGTGGCAGGCGTGCCCAGGGCCTCGCTGATTGTCATCGCGGCCACTCTGTCGATGTTTCATATTCCCGAAGCCGGCCTGCTGCTGTTGCTGGGGATTGATCAAGTTCTGGACATGGGCAGAAGTGCGACCAATGTGTTTGGCAACAGTATTGCAGCGGCGCTGGTTAGCCGATGGGAAAAGGCATTGCGCTAGTTGAAGCTTTATGTTCTCCCCCTTAACAACTTATAAGGTCATCCATGCAACTACCCCAAAAACTCCACCAACATCTCTACGTTCAAGTGCTCACTGCCATCACCATCGGCATTTTGCTAGGCTATTTTTATCCTGAAACAGCTATAGCTATGAAGCCGCTCGGTGACGGTTTTATCAAACTGATCAAAATGATTATCGCGCCAATCATCTTCTGCACCGTGGTGACGGGCATTGCAGGGATGCAAGATATGGACAAAGTCGGGCGCGTAGGCGTTAAAGCTCTGCTCTATTTCGAGGTTGTCAGTACGCTGGCATTGATTATCGGCCTGCTTTTGGTTCATGTCATTCAACCGGGTGTTGGCATGAATGTCGACGCAAGCACCCTGGATACCAAAGGCCTGAGCGCCTATACCGAGGTGGCTAAAACCCATGGTACCGTTGATTTTCTGCTTAATATCATTCCTGCCAGCGTCGTTGATGCCTTTGCCAAAGGCGATATATTACAAGTATTGCTGTTTTCATTGCTGTTCGGTTTTTCCCTGGCGGCAATGAGAGAAACAGGAGCTGAAGTAGTTGCTTTTATCAATAAAATCGCCCATGCACTGTTCGGCATAGTTGAAACGATTATGAAACTGGCGCCCATTGGAGCCTTTGGTGCAATGGCCTTTACTATCGGTAAGTACGGTATTGCCTCGCTTGCGCCACTCGCAAAATTGATGGGCAGTTTTTATCTCACCTGCTTGCTGTTTATTTTTATTGTCCTTGGCCTTATTGCCAGATTTGCCGGATTTGGCATTGTCAAATTCATCATCTACATAAAAGACGAGCTGCTCATCGTGCTCGGCACTTCGTCTTCGGAATCGGTTCTCCCGCGCATGATGACCAAACTGGAAAAACTGGGCTGCTCCAAATCGGTTGTCGGTTTGGTCATTCCAACCGGCTATTCATTTAATTTGGATGGCACATCAATCTATCTGGCCATGGCCGCCATTTTTGTTGCCCAGGCCACCAACACGCCGCTGAGCATGATGCAGGAACTGACAATACTCGGTGTGCTGCTGCTTACTTCAAAAGGTGCTGCGGGCGTTACCGGTAGCGGATTTATTACACTTGCAGCAACCCTTTCGGCCATTCCGTCCATTCCCGTTGCCGGACTAGCGCTGATACTCGGTATCGACCGCTTCATGTCCGAGGCACGCGCACTGACCAATCTTATCGGCAATGGTGTTGCCACCGTGGTTGCCGCCAAATGGGAAAATGAACTGGATAAACAAAAGCTGCACGCCATGCTTAATCCCATGAGCATTAAAGACCAGGGCTAAGCTAAGTTGGCTTATTACTGAATTGCTAATCCGGCTTTAAGACTTGGACCAAAGGTTGGCCGCATTGCTCGACTTTTGACGCTTTCGATGCAAGCATCGAGCGGCGCACCGGCGGGCAATTGCAAAATTTCGTGTATTCCCTGCAAAGTGGTGTCCCGATAGCCTTCGGGATTTTCCGAAAGCAATTTGCGGGTGAAGATCCGGCCATTGGTGCTACCTGCAATAATGTCGGTATTCGGGTTACAAATCCTGTTTTATATCCGCTTTCAGCGTAGGCCAGCGGGTAAATGCAAAAACCCAAATCATGAAGATATTGACGATAGGAATTAATAATACCAGCACCCACCAACCATCGAAACCGGCTTTCCGCAAAATGCGCACACCCAGCCATAGGCAAAACGCCACATAAATCGGCAGCAATATATAAAATAGCGTCATGACAAATGCTCCGTTTTATCGCGCTGATTAGGCCACGGCACCAGCGCCAACTGCATAAAAACAAGGAGCAAACCGAAGACAGGCAAAAACACCAGCGCGGCCCAGGCCGGATGAAAACCGGCTTTTTTATAGATCAAACATACGGGCAGAAAAATTAACAGCCCGATAATGAAAACCTGAACGAATTCTTGAAACATCATTTGCGTTACCCCCCATTTTGATGAAATTTTCTGGAAATAAATTATCCTTTGAATACTTTTCGGACAAAAGCATCTCTGAACCTACCCTGCGAAAATTCTTGGACGATTATAAACGATTGATTAAACGAGAACCCATTGGTTGAGTTCCTAAATCAAGTTACGAAAGAGACTCCTCGAATGCAACGAACACGATAATAATAGAAAAACGGCGTGGAGATTAATCAAATTCGGATAGTGGGCGACTTCAATACTGATCACCGTATCTTTCAATTCCTGAACTGTATAACTTCCGACACGGAAAGATATACCGTTAGAGTCCTGATAAAATCCCTGAGTTTATTGCCTAAAGTGCGGCAATCAGGGATGATATCAAGAAACCCTATAATTACTTGTTAGGTGTCATGCAGATTTTATTCAAGCGCATCTGCGCTATTCAACAAGCGGCAACGGTCTGATGAGCGATTCGGTTACTTCGTCCCCGCTCCCGGAACCAGGTCGCATTGCGCACCGGGTGAAGTCTGCCGATCAGACCTGCTGGGCCCGCTGGCTGCCGGGACTCAGAACGCTGCGTGGTTACCATATGGGTTGGTTGCGGCACGACATCATAGCTGGACTGGTACTAGCCGCGATGCTGGTGCCCGTCGGCATCGCCTACGCAGTGGCGTCTGGCTTACCCGGCATCTATGGCCTCTACGCGACCATCGTTCCGCTGCTCGCTTATGCATTGTTCGGACCTAGTCGGATTCTGGTGTTGGGGCCTGATTCCTCGCTGGCTGCCGTCATCCTTGGCGTCGTTCTGCCACTGTCCGGCGGTGACCCGCTGCGTGCAGTCGCTCTTGCGGGCATGATGGCGGTCGTCTCGGGGACGGTGTGTATCCTGGCCGGCGTAGCGCGCCTGGGCTTCGTCACTGAGCTGCTTTCCAAGCCGATCCGCTACGGGTACATGAATGGCATCGCGCTGACTGTATTGATTAGCCAACTGCCCAAGCTTTTCGGGTTTTCGATCGACTTGGACGGGCCGCTGGGAGACATATGGGCTATCGCCTCAGCGGTGAAGGATGGAAAGGCCAACTGGACTACCTTCATGGTCGGCACAGGCGCCCTGGCGGTAATCATGATGCTCAAGGGCAGCAAGCGCGTGCCGGCTATCCTGATCGCCGTGGCAGGAGCGACCGTCGTCGTTGGCGCGCTGGACCTTGCTGCGCGCGCTCAGGTGTCGGTGCTCGGTTCCCTCCCGCAAGGCTTACCTGCGTTCACCATCCCGTGGATCTCCACTGCCGATATCGTCTCTGTCCTGATCGGCGGCTGCGCCGTCGCCCTTGTCTCGTTCGCCGATACCAGCGTGCTCTCTCGTGTTTATGCGGCGCGAACCCATACTTATGTCGACCCAAACCAGGAGATGGTGGGGCTAGGTGTTGCCAACCTGGCCGCCGGATTTTTCCAGGGCTTTCCGATCAGCAGCAGTTCGTCTCGTACCCCGGTGGCCGAGGCCGCAGGCGCCAGAACACAGTTGACCGGAGTTATCGGCGCGCTCGCTGTTGCCCTCTTGCTGATGGTGGCGCCGGACCTGTTGCAGAAATTACCCACCAGCGCATTGGCTGCAGTCGTGATCACTTCGGCAATCGGTCTGATCGAGGTCACCGACCTGCGACGGATCTATCGCATACAGCGCTGGGAGTTCTGGCTATCGATCGTCTGTACAGTCGGCGTGGCAGTACTGGGCGCGATTCCGGGCATCGGCCTGGCCATCATGGTTGCCGTCATCGAATTCCTGTGGGATGGCTGGCGTCCGTACTCTGCAGTTCTGGGACGCGTCGATGGCCTCAAGGGCTACCATGACATCAAGCGCTACCCCGACGCCAGCCTCATCCCCGGCCTGGTCCTGTTTCGCTGGGATGCGCCCTTGTTTTTCGCTAATGCCGAGTTGTTCCAGGACCGCGTGCTGGACGCGGTGGCTTCATCACCTACGCCAGTGCACTGGCTGGTCGTTGCAGCGGAACCGGTCACCAGCGTGGACGTAACCTCTGCCGACATGCTGGCCGAGCTGGACGAAAGCTTGCACGCGGCTGGCATCGAGTTGTGCGTGGCCGAGATGAAGGACCCCGTCAAGGACAAGCTGAAGCGATTTGGGCTTTTCGCGCGGCTTGGCGAAACGGCGTTCTTTCCGACAATAGGCACCGCCGTCAGCAACTATCTCGAGATCTATCCGATAGATTGGGTGGACTGGGAGGACAGGGGGGGCGCTGAGCGGCAAGTCCATCCGTAAGTTGTTTCGACGACAGGCAAACCGCTATAAACGGAGCTGATAGAGTCGATTGTTACGCGATTTTTTTTCCAAACTGTATTTAGGAATGGTAATTAAATAAGTTGAACAGAAGCAAATTTAAACCGACACGGA
>CAYVFT010000033.1:0-32789 GCA_964450225.1 uncultured Crenothrix sp.
GGAACAGACCGCCGTTGAGCGTTTGAAAGCCGAAAAAAAAGTAGCCATTAAGGGTGATTGAAGCTCAAGGTTAGAAAATTTAAGCCAGCGCCTACCTCTTCAAGGCTCAATAAAAAAGTCGTTTATTCCAGGTCAACATTTCAATAGTTCAATCTGCTCCTCATTGGAAGCGGAGTTAACTTTATCCCAGAACTCTTTTGCTCCGATTTAGTTGGAATAGGCAAATCATTTACTGACTCTAGCAAATCGCCATAGTCATGATAGATGTCATCTTTTGGTGTATTCTCAAAAAGTCCTTCGCTTCCTGGTTATCGAAAAACATTGTGGCAGCAATAGCTTTTAGCAACTGTTTATTTTCATAATACTGCCAACAATTAACTTTCCATTGGATTAAAGCATCAATAATATAGTCAGGTGGCTTTATCCAGCCACCATTTTTTTCCATGTTGGATAATTCTTCATGCACATCAGGTAAGAGAAGATGCAGTAGTAGAATAATTGTTTTTTATCAACCTGTTGCAGTGTAAAAAATGTTTAACAATAAAGTGGCTACTTTAAAATGGTATTAATGAAATACGTTGAAACTTGGGGTCTAGAGCTGATATTTTGAAAAGATCGTCATTTTGCTGTTTAATCATTATCCCTGTCTTGTCAACGTCGGCAAGAACACCGACACTTGTACCATTAATAAATATTTCATCACCAATGTCCATTCTTTCATTGTTTATGTTATAAGATCCATCTCCGAGCGGTTCGATCATTTTAGTGATTTTTGTGCGAAGTCTCCTTACATCGTCTTGTATTCGTATCCTTGATTCATCTGTTTTGCCAGATTCTAACTCTGAAATGCGATTTGCCAAATCTTTTACGGCAGAGAGAATGACACTGGTGTCATTAGATAATTCAACACTTGAAGGTCGTACAGCTGGCTTGACTGACAGTAATTGGATCAAAGAATTTACATCTGTACCATTAGCCTGCTCAGTTTCAATCAACGCCTGATTTATTAGGTTGGTGTCCCGAAGCACATCATCTACTCGCAATGCATGGTTGTATTCTGTGTAACGAAGACCTTGAATATCGAAAATCTTGTTTGTTTTGATGTCTTTTATCAAAATTGTCGGTAGGTTAAATGCTTGTCGAATGCCAAGTTCATATAAAACATTCGGATTTCTCCCGCTTAGATCGCAAAGCACCATTTCACTATCGAGAATTTTCTGCAAGATATCTATAATAATGTAGTTGCTGGATGCCACTTCATCAGCGCGAACTGGCTTAAAACCAGACTGCTCGCAGGCGGGCTTTACAAGGTATTTATACACCCTATTGAAATGATCTATTTCATAGTCATCCATATCCGCTATGGGCATGATGACAAAACAAATTTTCTCTTTTATTGGTACCGTTGTGGTCTTATTATTCATTGTTAATTGAATTCTTTGAATTGTGAATGAAAAAAACAGCCTTCGTTGTAATATAAAGTATTCACCGAAGATATCCAGTTGATTGCTTGTTAGCCAAATTAAGGTTTTTCAAACTATTGAATTACAAATCATAGAAACACGGCAAATGTAAGAAATTTATTTTGCCGATTAGTTACTGTCATTTGTAGGCTTTCGAGATAACATCAAGTGCTCAAATACCTTAACATAATTTATCGGTGCATCATGTTAGATTGCCGTGTGTAGATATGCATAGTGATGAAAAGTCCGGCAAATTGCAATGAGCGCCCACGTATAAGCGTATAAATAACAATGACTTAAGAAATACATAAGGCTCTTTTAATGCGATGGTCGCCTGCATAACGGCAATCCGCCGGTATGACGCCATCTTCGTTTAACGAGGTTTCCAGCTAATCAGAACCGGCTTTTTGTTCACCAAGAAACGGATAATCAATATAACCTTTTGCCCCACCACCATAAAGCGTATCGGTATCCAATTTATTCAGGGGTGCGCCACTTTGAAGACGATCAACCAGATCCGGATTTGAAATAAACGGACGTCCGAATGCTACCAGATCGACCAGCCCTTGTTGGCGAGATGTTATCGCTAACTCGCGATCATAGCCATTGTTGCCAATATAAATTCCCTTGAATAGGCGTCTCAGAATTTGCAGGTCGAATCCATTTTCAACCTGACGCGGTCCACCGGTGACTCCTTCGATCAGATGCAAATACAACAGACCGAACTTGTTCAGCTGTTCGACTGCATAGGAAAAAAGTGTGCTCGGGTCACTATCGGCAATGTCGTTGGCGGGACTAATCGGCGATAGCCTCACACCCACGCGCTCGGCGCCCCATATCGAGATGACTGTCCCTGTAACTTCCATCAATAGCCTGGTACGGTTTTCCAGTGAGCCGCCATAAGCATCAGTACGTCGATTGGTTCCGTCGCGCAAAAACTGGTCAATAAGATAACCGTTGGCGGCATGGATTTCGACACCATCGAAACCGGCATCGAGCGCATATTGCGAAGCTACCCGATACTGTTCGATGATGCCGGGAATTTCGGCAGTCTCCAAGGCACGCGGCGTGACAAACGGCACAAAACCCTCTTCAGTAAAAGCATTCCCTGCAGGCTTAATCGCTGACGGTGCGACGGGCAATTCACCGTTCGGCTGCAGCGCAGGATGAGAAATACGGCCGACATGCCATAGCTGCAAAAAGATGCGCCCGCCTTCTTTATGCACTGCCTCGGTGACGGACTTCCAGCCGTCAACCTGTGCTGAGTTATAAATGCCGGGCGTGAAGGCATAGCCTTTGCCTTGCAGCGAGATCTGCGTAGCTTCGGCAATAATCAACCCGGCGCTAGCACGTTGCCGGTAATATTCAGGAGCCAGCAAGCTCGGGATGTCGCCTTTTTGCGCACGGCTGCGCGTGAGCGGAGCCATCACAATTCGATTTGACAATTTGTAAGGACCGAATTGAACGGATTGAAACAAATCGGATAGATCGGCAGTTTGTGTATTTGGAGTGGGCATAATTTTCCTTCAATATTGCTAAATGATTCAAAGTTATCATGATAGAGGGAAGAGTCCGATCATATCAGACCCTGAGTCGGCGCAAGTATGCGACGGTTACGTTTGTAAAGGAGCGTTCACAATTAACGCTTTCAGCGTTGGCTTTTTCAGCCAATGACGACAACAGACTCTATAAAAACAATAAGATTGTAAATACTTTTGGTAAATTTTGACGCTCTTTCTGACAAAACTGGCAAATTTTCCACGCTTGTTAATAATCTTGGACTTTAAACCGTGCATAATCTGGGGGTATCACAAACTTTTTGACCAGCCACAATGGATCGAAAACTGATAAGAAGGCAGGCCTGTGGACCCGGGCTCCGTGCCTTCTAGACCCGGCTTGCCGAGGTAAGCCCGGTAACAAAACTTTGATTACACGGACCGAATTATGCTCGGCAACATAATCGTCCAGGCTTTATGTATAATGCTTGCACATCAAAAATTCGTTTTTTAAAATCTCCTCTCCCTAACCCTCTCCAGCAGGAGAGGGGACGAAAGTGCCGAATCATCTGGCCAAACACTGTGAAATAGCCCGCATGGCCATGATCTCCAGAACTGTAGGCCATGCTTGTCCTTTTGATACACTGCTAGTAAATTGATTTTAGTCATTATTCTATGGCTATTCAACGGGTTAAAATGATATAAATACGGTATCTTTATAATTCCTTGACAGGAGGCACTCCATGCTTCGGTCGCACATGGATCACATCGCCATTACAGCCCCCTCGTTAGAGGCAGGTGTGGAATACGTCCGGCAAACGCTGGGGATGAGCCCGCAAGCCGGCGGCGAGCATCCTCGCATGGGTACTCACAACTATTTGCTGAAATTAGGAGAAAAATTCTACCTCGAAGTAATCTCCATAAATCCGCACGCTCCGCAGCCAACTCGACCGCGTTGGTTTCAACTTGACGAACCTGATCCGTCTCAACCTACTCGATTGGCTACATGGATTGCCCGCACGAACGACATCTATGCAGCGGCATCTGCATCGCCGGTACCTTTGGGCGTGATAGAGCCCATGAGCCGCGACCAAATGAACTGGCTAATTACCATACCCGCAGACGGCGGCTTGCCTCTGCAAGGAATTGCTCCGACCCTCATCCAATGGACTGCTTGCGGGCATCCGGCTGACACGCTGCAGGAAAGCGGATGTACGCTTGTGCGCCTTGAGGGATTTCATCCAGAAGCCAAGAAGGTCATCAGCGTGCTTGAGTCAATTGGTTTTGAAGGTGATTTTCGTGTTTCTGAGCTGCCGCCAGACCAAAAGCCGTACCTTGTTGCCCACATTCAGACACCCGCAGGTGTACGACTGCTGAGGGATTGTACTCATGGTAACAACAATCGAAACTGACGTAATCATCATCGGGGCGGGGCCAACGGGGCTTTCACTAGCTTGTCAGTTTGTCAGATACGGCATTGATTTTGTCATTCTTGAGAAGCGCGAAGGCGTAACGCCCTATTCCAAAGCTATCGGTGTCCATGCGCGGACACTTGAGATTTACGAGCAACTCGGCTTGGCGCAAAAGGCCCTTCAACAAGGTGCGATTGCTGGAAAAGCATGTATGCTCGCAGGCGGCGAAGTGCGTGGCGAGATAGATTTGTCGAATATCGGAGAGGGTTTGAGTGCTTACCCTTTTGTGCTCATGTTGGAGCAAAGTAAAAATGAGCAACTTCTTTACGAATACTTGCAGCGTCACCAAAAAGAAGTTCTCTGGAAAACCGAACTTGAAAGTTTTTCGCAAAACGATTCGGGCGTGACGTCTCAGGTGAAAACTGCCGACGGCACCTTTCGAATTATCAAAGCTAACTATCTGGTCGGCTGCGATGGCCCGAAAAGTTTGGTCAGACACACGCTTGGACTTGAATTTGAGGGCAGCACATTTGAACGTATGTTTTATGTCGCCGACACGCAGATCGACTGGAATCTAGGTCACGAGGCGCTGAATGTCTGTCTATCGAAAGATTCATTTGTTATTTTCTTCCCGCTCAAAGGCGACAGACGTTACCGCATTGTCGGCGTTTTCCCAGAAGAATTCGTAAAGGACGAAGGCGATATTTTGTATGAAGAGATCGAACAGCGAATCAAGGAAGAAACAAAACTCGACCTCGGTATTCATGATGTCGAGTGGTTTTCAACCTACAAAGTCCACACGCGCCGAGTCAATAAATTTTCTGAAGGCAACTGTTTTCTTGCCGGAGATTCCGCGCACATTCACTCACCCGCGGGAGCACAAGGAATGAACACCGGTATTCAAGACGGCTACAATCTCGCCTGGAAAATGGCTTTGGTTTTGAAAGAAAAGGCGGACGAAAAACTTCTGGCATCTTATAACGAAGAGCGACTCGAAAACGCCAAACATCTTTTGCATACGACCGACCGATTGTTTCAATTCGCCGCAAGCCCGGGACGGTTTCTCGAATTTTTTCGCTCGCGTGTTTTTCCGTCCATTGCAAAATATATCCTCCGTCTCGATACGGTTAAAAAGTTCATTTTTCCGCTGATTTCGCAAATTGGCATCAATTACCGGAGCCATGCACTCAGCCTGCACGCCGGAGATGAAAACTTCAAAGTCAAAGCCGGAGACAGGATGCCGTATTTTCTCGTTGACGGTGAAAGCATTTATGACAAACTGCATAAACCCGGATTTCATTGGCTTGTCTTTTCAGACGGTCACAACGACTACCAGGCGTTAAGAATTGAACTCGAAAGCCAATACGCCGACTTAGTTGATTTCAATGCCATCCAGCTTGATCCTCACATGATAGAAGCCTTCGGCACCAGCAAGTCTTTTAATTTGCTATTAAGGCCAGACAATTATATTGGCTTTATCTCTACAGAGAGTTCGTTGGGCAGGTTAAGAATTTATTTAAACGAGTTGGATGATCGTAAGATTTCTTTGTGAATGAATGATATCCACTAACGCCATTGTATTAGGACTTGGTCGAAATTAACTTCCCGAAATCAGATTTTCTTTATTATCCAATATTATGCTTTGGTTTTCTTATCCAAATGCGGGGAAGATATTTTTGGCAATATCCTTAGTAAGGTTATTTTAGTAGGGTTAGCTTATGATGTTATAGATTGCTTGCAAGCATGTTACCTTATTTCGTAAATTACACGCCTGCGTCATAGGGATCAGGCTCAGATACCGAATTAGACTCTTAACCTGTTCCATTAGACGTTAACTTCCTAACCTTACCGACAAAGAATTGACATGACATATCCCAATAATAAGCCACTGAGGCTATTGCTGGCCGGTGCTACCGGTGCTGTAGGAAATCAGGTACTCGCTTTGGCCCTTGCCGACCCGCGCATCGAGCAGGTAATTGCACCAACTCGTCGCCCGTTGACAAACCACGCAAAGCTATACAACCCGGTAATCGATTTTGCTCATTTACCCGTCGAGGCACCTTGGTGGAATGTGGATGCAGTGATTTGCACGCTGGGCACAACAATCAAGGTTGCCGGCTCGCAGGCGGCCTTTGCTGCTGTCGACCGCGACTTGCCAATTCAAGTAGCAAGGCTAGCAAGAGCAGCAGGTGCTACACGTTTTGCACTGAACTCCTCTCTCGGTGCGAATCCTGCCGGAAATTTTTACCTGCGCACCAAGGCTGAAGCAGAAGCGGGAATTCGCAATTTAAACTATCCGATCTTTACGATAGTAAGGCCATCGCTGATTGATACTGCGCGCGAAGAATCGCGTCCCGGGGAGAGGATAGGACTGATAATTGCACGAATTTTCCGGCCACTGATCCCTTATCGTTACCGAGCAGTCAAAGCAGAGCATATTGCTCTCGCTTTACTGAATGGTGTCTTGAGGGATCAATCTGGCGAATGCATTATCGAATCCGAACAGCTTCAGGAATAAAAAACTTCTGCTCTGTATGCGCTGATATCTTGCCTATTCACTCAGCTACCGGAATCTGGAGGTGATGATGCGCAAGCGCGGCGTCAACAGCCAAAATATCGATTTTCTGCTCACCCATCGCGACAAGGAGCCCCCATCTGCGCTTTTTCAAAAAAGTCGTATGGCAACACGGTCTACCTGACAAGAATTTGCCTGTCAAGCATTAGCAGCAAGGGCTGCAGGATGTTAAGTTCTGTTGCATGAACAATGATAAGTCTGAGCAAAGGTTCCGACTACTGGGCAACACACCTTGGCGTAAACATCGAGAAGTCGATGCAGATCGTCGGGCCGAAGCGCATCGGCCAATTGTTGCGTCCGTGTAAAATCATCAATACGAATGAAGGCGTTGTCAGCCGTTGCATAGCCGATACCCTCAGAAGTAAGTTTACGAGCCAGCCAGGAATGGCCGTTACAATAGAATTACAAGCGGAAAGGGCACAAGGTCGGCACGCGTAGGTAGCAGAGCCCCACCTCGGCATCCATAAAATAGAAATAATAATGCCGGCATTTGCCAGAGGTCGAGCGCAGGTAAGTTTTATGGGTTTGTTTGTCGTGCCAGGGTTCGAAGGCAGAACACGCTTCCATGGCCGAGAGAATATGCACTAAACCAGGATGATCGCCGCGTTGCTCCAAGACTTTCGATACGAGGTCTTCTTTATGCAAGTGCGAGTTGTGCACATGCTCAATGGCTACCCCGTACGCTTTGGCAATCATTTGTGCATTATCACGAATTTTGGTTCCGGCTTGTCCGGATTAGGCAATAGTTATACTGGAAGACCAGTTTTCTGCAATTAACTATGGCTACCACCTACCTGACCAACTACTCTACCGGAAAGCTCTTGCCTGGCAGCCGCCTCGGGTGGCTTGGCACGGTTTCCCTTATTGGAATTTTTGCTTTCTTCTTTGGCCGGAACATGACCTGCCTGCGTCGGTTCGGGCGGCTTATGCGCCACCGTTACCGGCAGGCCGAGCGCTCCCCAACGATAAAGCCATCCGGCATCCTCGGAAGCATTGGGCCATTGCTTGTTTTGATCTTTGGTAGCCATGTTGACGCAGCCATGGCTGGCGGGACGACCAAAATTATTGTGCCAAAACGCGCCATGGAAGGCATAGTCTTTATGGAAGAATTGCGTGTATGGGACCTTTTCCACTTCATAGAAACCGCGCTGCCCCCGGCCGACATCGCTACGCATGGTCTTGTGGCGGTAGCGGTCATAGATGTAGAAATTACCCGTCACCGTGGGTGTTTTGCTTTTGCCAGTGCTTACCTTGAAGGTGCGGACCACTTGACCATTTTCCACCGCCTCCACACGCTGGCTGTCCAGGTAAACAAAAAGCCTCCGGTCCGTGCCGGTGCTGAATTGCTCGATCAGGGCTTGCTTCAGCATCCCACCCCGCAAACTTCTTATGTTTTGCCCGTTGGCGCTGATTTCGATCGTGCTTGAGGCCGGCCATGCGGGATGAGGGGTAAATTTAATAAGGCGTTCCCCAATCCAGTTCCATTTTCCAGAGATGGCTTTGCCATCGCGGGTCCGCACCTGGAGATTGTTTGTCGCGTTGGCCCGATCGGCCAACGGTTCGCTAAAGGTCACTTGCAGTGGCAACATCAAGCCTAAATTGGTCAATCCCCGGACATTGGTCTCGGCGGCAAGGGGGGGTGCGGTCGTCAGTTCCAAATTTAGCGGCGGCAGGGGTACGCCCGTGGTGGTTTTATAGTTCAACTTGACCGCATAGCTATGGTCTTGCGCATAAGCACTGGCCAGCAACCGGATATTCTGGCCGGTGGTGTCGGATTCCGCTCTCAACGTCAAGTCGCCCGTGGCCTGCACTTCACTCACTGGCCGGTCGAAATGCAGGGTCACCGATGCGTCCGGATCCAACATTCTAAGCGATGGCCCTTCCAACTTCGGTACGGTGACTGTTGTGAAGTTAAATTCACGGGTCTTGGACTGTCCGGTCCAAGACCGCTCCGCCGTCACCTTGATCGTGTGGCGAGTCCCAAAGGCCAAGGGGAAAGGCAGGGTGAGGCTGGTTTGATCCTTTGCCTCAAACAGGACTTTCCCCGTACCGTCAAGCAGTTCGACCTTGGACAAGCGGGCGCCCAAGCCCACTGCATCCAGGGTAATGGCCTTGCGAGGATCGACCTCGCTGCCGCCTTGCAAGGATGTCATGGAGAATCCATAGGGCAGGATGTCTTGGCTGACAAAGGTTTCGTTCGGATTGGCTTGCACGATCGCCGACAAAGTCGTAGTCGCCGCGGCCAGCCAAAAGAATAGCGGTTTGACCGCGCCAAAATAAGTGGCCATTTTCATCGAGTCACCTCCTGCCCAAATAGGCGTATTGATTAAAAGCTGGGGATACCCGCTCACAAGACCCAAGGCATCCCGTACGGGATATCCAGGCAGAAGTGCGGTCCTCGGTTGGCGGTCATAATCAATTTTATGTCCATTCCATCGCCTGCATTTTACTACAGCTCCTTCGCCAGAAGAAAATCTTGCCAAATCAGCCCCAACGGAACGGGGGTAAAATCATTGCGGGCTGGCATGCTCGAACAGGGCAGACAAAAAGTCAGAACAAGACCGATGGTAGAAAGTTTCACCTAAGCGCGGTTTATGCCACAAATTAGCCCGGCCTGCAATTCACACCCGTTAATTTTGGCATTCACTGGTGGTGATGTCCATAGCAAAAGCCCATCCCGCCTGCATGACGACGACCCATCCGCTCCCGCAGAGGCTGCGAAGGCCTCACACTTGCGAACCTGTGGCGATTTTACCTAAAATATGCCGGTCCCCACTTCATTTCCAGCGCACATTATGAAATCAACAGCCAAAATCATTGCCGGCTTGGTCTTGACAGGATTACTCGGCGCATGCTCCGAGCACAAGCCTGTCACCACCACGGCCACGCCCAAAACCACCGTCGTCACCAAACCCCAAGCTAAGGCCCAGCGAAAACAGTATTACATCCCACCTTTCAGGCTACCGGGCCAATGGACTGTGGCGGATACTCTGCAAGTTTACGGCGCAACCGCGACGCGCAAACTCAACCCCTATTTCGCCAAGGCCAAGGTGTCTTACCCCCCCCGGGAAGTCACCCTCATTGCCTTGAAGCAGGAAAAGAAACTGGAACTATGGGCTAGAGACAGCGGTGAGTTTCGCTTTATCCGCAACTATTACATCATGGCCGCCAGTGGCGAGGCCGGCCCCAAATTGCATCAAGGCGACAGGCAGGTACCGGAAGGCATTTACCGCATCGCGGGTTTGAATCCCAACAGCCATTACCACTTGTCGATGAAATTAAATTACCCCAATGAATTCGACCTCTTCCATGCCTGGCAGGAGGGGCGGGCTGATCCGGGTTCGGATATTTTTATTCATGGCAAAACCGTCTCCATCGGTTGCCTGGCCATGGGCGATGCAACGATAGAGGAACTATTCATCCTCACCGCGCAAGTGGGCGCCGAAAATGTGAAAGTCGTGATTGCCCCGCACGACCCCAGGGCCTATCCTCTGAAGGCTGACTCCGGGGAGCTTCCGGAATGGACCCAGGAGCTTTATTCGATCATCTCCCGCGAGATCAAAGCCCTGTCACCTGGTCTGAAGTCGACAAATACCGGGTTACGACCGTCAAGGCTGGATTTTCTTAGCCAGCCCCGCCGGGAAAGTGGTTCTGTTGCATTAACGACAAAAACGCGTATATCGGACGAGTAATAATACCTGTTCTTAAAACTGGGCGTATTTATACTGCCAGCGCGTAAAATTGTTCTGTAAATGACATTTTATTTCCTTTCGCAATGATCATTTGACCTTTGCGAATCATTTACATCAGTTCGATACCGGCCAGCACAGTTCGGACTGGCCGCTTGTTTCGGGAAAGCTTTTTCACGTAATGGCAGAAAGCGGATCGCCCAGCAGTTAATCGATGAGTGATCAACGAACCCGCCGCGTTGCCCCATCATTTCCACAAGATGCCGGTAGTTCAAGGATAGTTACACCTTTTATTGAAAGGTGCATTGAATATCGGAATCCGCTACTCAATGGTTAATGAGACAAAATCCTGAATTTAACCTGACGGATACTTCTAAAAAAAACCAGTAAAGTCAGATCAGGCTTGAACTAATATAAGTTCTAATATGTCTAATTGGATTAAATCATTTCATAATACACGTTATATGAGTTAAAACTTTGAGCGAGCAACCATTAAAAAACACGAAGATTGACGAAGATATTTCTATCGTATCAAGACGCAAGTTTCTGAAGAAGCTGGCTTATGGGTCTGTGCTGGCATTGAGCGGATGCGGGGTTGAAACAGCAACCGTTCGGCATGTGGGCCGGGACGAACACGACCATACGCATACACAACCTATCCATACCTTGGCGCGACAAGTTTACTCGCGCAATTTCAGACAGCAAACCCGGGCTCCGGCTCCTTATCTCCATGGTCCTGGATACAAAACGCTTTCCTTCGAACATACGCATACCGGCGATAAATTAAAGCTAACCTATTTTGAACGGGGCAATTATATTAAAGACGCACTGCAAGAAATCAATTATCTGCTTCGCGACTTCCGTACCGATGACATTCACCCCATTGATACCGCATTATTGGATCAGTTATTTGATCTGAAGCAAACCCTTGGCCTTAATAAACCTTTTCATATCATTTCCGGTTATCGTTCCCCGTTTACCAATGCCCAGTTACACAAACATAGCAATGGGGTTGCAGAACATAGTTTTCACATGCAAGGCATGGCGATTGACATAAGAGTTGAAGGAGTATCTTCCAAAACGATTAGAAACGCAGCGCTAACTATGGCCCAGGGCGGCGTGGGTTATTACCCGCGGAGTAATTTTGTCCATTTGGATTCTGGTAGGTTTAGAACCTGGTAGAGAAGCGAATATCGCTTGCTGACTATTCTAAATTTTATCTTAAAAATTGTTTCGCGGATTAAATCTTGCCCGGGTTTATCGGACACATGGCTAAGAGAATACTCTCTAAAGCCGAGGTTCATAATGAAAACAAATAAAGAATCAATAACTACCATTGTCCGCAACAAATACACAGCCCAGTCTAAAGAACATCAGCTCGCTGGATCACGAAATCCTCAGTATCGCCCAGTTATATCGAGACCGTAGCGATGCCGAGAACAACTTTGACGAGTTGAAAAACCATTGGGGATGGGTGGCTTTACCACGCAAAACCTGAAACGCTGCCCGTGGCGAGAATCATCGCCTTGATCTACAACTGGTGGAGCTTGTTCGTTCGGCTGACTAACCCGGATCAACATACCGAAGCGGTCACCAGGCGTCCATTAATGCTCTACGGCATCGGCAAGCAGATGCGTCATGCGGGTCAAAATCGCTTAACCATCAGCAGCACGCATGCCGAAGCCGAAAAAAATGAACAAAGCTATCGCAGGATCGCTGCGTTTTTCAAGGCGCTAAGGTCAGCTGCGGAGCAATTGAAAACACTCCAGCGCTGGAACCGAATTTTGAGCTTAGCCCTGGTCAAGTACCTCAAAGGGCATCAGTTGCAGCCGCCGGATATCCTGCCGATTCCGTCATAGCATAGTCAACCGCTCTTTTTAGGATCATGCTTGTAAAAACCAGGTTGTTTTCTTTCGCCCGGAATTGAAATACTGTTTTTGACAAGCAACAAAATTTATCGCGAAAGCACTATTTAGATTTATGTTGTTGAGAATTATTGACCCGGCCATGTAATATGAGGCTCTCAATAAACTCCATGCAAAGACAATTGCAGTGGATTAGTCAACGTAATGCAATGGGTTTCGGTTAATGTGGGCGCAAAAAGAATTTATATTATCAGCAAAAAACAGAGGCTTTCATCTAATCACCGATGAAATATTAAGAGCTATTCCAGAATTAGAATTAATAGATTGCGGATTGTTGCACCTTTTCATTAAGCATACCTCAGCATCGTTAACGATTAATGAAAATGCCGACCCGACAGTGCGGCTGGATTTGGAAAGTCATTTCAATAAGTTTGTGCCTGAAAAAGCCCCTTACTACCGGCATGACTATGAAGGTGACGATGACATGCCTGCCCATATAAAGAATTGCCTCATAGGTTGTAGTATTAGTATACCTATTACTAATGGCGCTCTTAACTTGGGTATCTGGCAAGGTATTTACTTGTGTGAGCATCGCAACCAGGGTGGGTATAGGAGTATCGTAGCCACAATTCAAGGGCTATCCCGAAATAGAACTGATAAAAAGACCTGTTTAAAGTCGGCTCAGGTAATGTAACATGTTAAAAATGCAGCAATATTATTAATTTATCAATTTATCAAAATAATAGCGCTCGAAAAACGAGCCCTAATCCATAAAAGCCGTGCACCTATGATCCGCTCCTGTAGTTCGAAACAACTGACAATATCCGAATTTGACTGGTCTTTCGAAATGACCCTGGATAAAAACAATCGCTGGGTCAAATTAAGCCAATGTATTCCGTGGGATGAACTGGCCGAAAGTTACTACAAACAGAGACAGCAGCATCGGCCAATTGAATCAGGCATGCAGCGATTTAGCGTGCAACGACGAACAAGTAGCCACGATCTACCAAAAACGGTGGAAAGTCGAGGAGTTCCATATATCATTAAAATCCAACGCTGGGTTGGCAAGGTCACTGCCCAGAACAACCACATCTTCATGTCGATCTATGCGGTGTTCCAGCTGGAGTGTCTGAAGATAAAACGCAAAGCCAATCATTTTGCGCTAAGGACTAAGAAGCCGTTCATCAAAGCGAATCAGATAGCTTACGAAGAGTTGCAGAAATTACGGACTGCGTTACATCAGTTGATAAATAATATTTTTTTATTTTAAGTAAGCACTATCAGGGTCAGATTCAATTGCAAAGAGTTATGAATAGGTTTGCTTAACTAATAGGCTCGCCCTATGATTTGACTAGCAAACTTGACCCATTCTTCCGGGTCTTCTGCTACTCTCGCTAGATGTGAGGGAGCAGATAAATGCCAAGCGACGAGCCGTAGCCTTAACAACTCCCGCTGAGCCTCCCATTCCTTGATCTCTTCTGCCTTTATCAAAAAAACCTCACCATTCAATGGGTTTTCGAATTCGACCATCTCTTTTGACGAATTATCTTGCTTTGAAGTCGTAATAGACATTTTTTATCTCCAGCATCTGCGATCAAAAAGATAAAATAAAGTATAGATTAACTTTCAAACACCGTTGAAAATATAGAATTGGGTGTCAAGACCGCTAAGGGAGGTCAGTACTCAACTGAACAGGCTATAAGAACCACTTATCGTGACATGGCTTATTAACAAAGCCAACTCAAAACAGCAAATATGAAAAATATAATATATTTATTAGCTATCGTTTTTGTTATCTCTGGATGTAATAGCAAACAATTTTTAGAAGCAATTGACTTGGAGGAAGAAATTACCAATGTTATTCAAATAAGAAATGAAATTGCTTATTTACCTAATGAAAATGAACCTTTCACAGGTAAGTACGAAGAATATTATTCGAGAAACGGGCAGAAAAAAAGTGAAACAAACTACATAGACGGGAAGGTAAATGGAATATATAGCTTGTGGTATGAGAACGGGCGGAAAAAGACTGAAATAAATTACAAAGACGGTGAAATAAATGGCTTGTTTATCTGGTGGTATGAAAACGGACAGAAAATGAGTGAAACAAACTATATAGACGGGAAGATAAATGGCGCAACTATCGAGTGGGATGAAAACGGGCAAAAAATGTGAAACAAACTTGTGCACCGTCCATAGCACGAAGCTGGTGTTTGTGGAAGCTCTATTAATTCAATTTTAAAAAATTGGTGCTCATAAGTTTCAATAGCTTACGTTGAAATACAATCTCGTTTTCGAAGATACTCGTTTATACGATTTAGGCATACGCAGCTTAGATCAAGATCAACGAAATATTCCTTGATCTTGATCAGTTTCTTACTGGCTTAACCGCTCCTGGCTCGACCATTCGAAAAGCTTACGGCACTCCAGGAACGGCAAGTTTAAAGAACTCATGCAGCAAACCTTTAAGTCACCGGCGCTACAACGGTGGTGCCAGCTGCACGGCGTTGCGACAACCAGCTTTGACTTTGTACAAAGCCTGGTCGGCCAGCTTGATTAACTCTTTCCAGCCGGGCTTGCTGCCCACTGAGCCAGCTACGCCAATGCTGATGGTAACCGGCCTTATTAACCTGAGTTCTGCGGGTTGATGAGTTTGTATAGCACTACGTATGCGCTCGGCCAATAATATGGCGGTGGCGCCATCGGTGTTGGTGGCGATCACTAAAAATTCTTCGCCACCGAGGCGGCAGGCGACGTCACTGGTTCGGGCTGCCGCTTTTATTAGTTTGGCGGCATGGGCCAGCACAATGTCACCGGCATCATGGCCCAAGGTATCGTTAACCGATTTGAAATGATCCAGATCCAACATCAACACACTTAACGACCGGTTGTAGCGTTGCGCGGCATCCCACTCCTGCTCCAGTCTGGCCAAGGCATAACGGCGATTAGGCAGGCCAGTGAGAATATCGGTATTGGCCATCATTCCCAGCTGGCGATTGGCGACTGCCAACTCTGAGCTAAAACGGTGGATTTCCTGTTTTTCTCTCTCTACCTCCTGTTGCAGCATAACAATACGCTGGCCGGCGCGAATACGCGCCAGTAATATCCGCAGATTGACCGGTTTGGTGACATAGTCATCAATGCCGGCGTCGAAGGCCTCTACGAGATCATCTTCACTTTCGGCGGCGGTGAGCATGATCAGGTACAAGTTTTTACCGATGTCAGAACTTCGCAAGACCTTGCACAAAGTCAGCCCATCCATTGGCTTCATCCGCCAATCGGTAATCACTAACTGGGGTTTGTGTTCAATTATATGTTTTAATGCGGATTCGCCATCGTGGCAGACTTCAACCCGATGTCCAGCATTAGCCAATTGTTTTGATAGACGCGCCAACATCATCGGGTCATCATCTACCAGCAATAAATTCAGCCCTGGCAACGTGTCAGTTTGCTCATTTTGGCCAACCGGAGGCGCTAATCGCACATCGGTTTTAATGTCGATCATCTTGCCCCATTCGTGCCATTGTTGGCTGATGCCCTCAATCAATTGGCTAAAAACGTCTCCCTCAAGGGCGTGCTCTGCGGCTTCTTGTTGTAAACTCGGCAACAGGACAGCGCGATACTGATCATTGGCGACAC
Organism: uncultured Crenothrix sp.; assembly: GCA_964450225.1. Classification (GTDB taxonomy): domain Bacteria; phylum Pseudomonadota; class Gammaproteobacteria; order Methylococcales; family Methylomonadaceae; genus Methylobacter_C. The sequence goes on from CAYVFT010000033.1 coordinate 16,140, forward strand.
AATAACTGGCTACCTGTTGTGCAAATGTTAATTGCCGGGCGAATCGGGCGATTCGGGAAATTTCGCCAGAGGAGGACTCAAAACTGAGTTTCAAAGCATCCAGCAATATGCCTGACAAGCCCCAATCCTGCAACAGCACCAAAGTGAGTTCTTTGTGATCGACCGCGAAACGGTCGCGTTCCAGTGCGAGCAGGTCATCACCTTGAGCGGACCTGAGACATTCACCGTAAATGTCCGACCAGGCGGTGGCCAAGGCCAGCCGGCCAATATCGGATAACAGTCCTAGCGTGAATGCTTCTTCCGGAGCTACCGTCCGTTCATGGGCAGTAATGGCGGCAATGGCAACAGCTATGGCCAATGCTTGTGCCCAATAGACGCCATAATCAAAGCCGGGACAATGACCGCCGCGATTGTTGCTGACTAATGACAGACTCAAGGCAAAATTGCGCACCGGTTGCATGCCCATCATCATCACCGCATCATTGATAGTGGCAATCGGCCGCCGGGCGCCAAATGCGGCTGAATTAACAAAGCTTAATATACGCGCAGTCAAGGCGGGATCGGCTTTCACCAGCTCGGCCAGCTTTTGCACGGTAGCATCGTCCTTTTGTACCAGTTGCATGATGGCCAGAGCGAGTCCCGAAGGTGAAGGTAGACGTTCGCCGGCTTTTAGTTCATGGAAACTGAATTCGGCGTTCATAGTGGCATTCCTTGTGTTTGTTGCAGAGCGCTAATCAAACTGATTGCTGCATCTGCTACATCTTGAGTCATTAGGTGAAAATTGGCCGGGTTGCCATCGCGAGCACTGTGTTCCAGGCTGGCCGCACTGGTTTGCAGCAGTTCAGCACAAAAATGTCCGGCCATGCCTTTGATGGCATGGGCTACATCAGCCAGGGCAGCAAGATCGCCGCGAACCAGCGCATCTTCAAGCTCAAGTAATCTGGCTGGGGTTTCGGTGAAAAATAATTCAATCATGTCATTAAGTAGCTCTTGATCATCATCCAGGCGTTTAAGTGCGGCGCCCTCATCCCAACAGACGGCGGGCGTTGTAATGCCAGCAATGTTTTGCCTAGCGTCCGGCATTATCTTACTCGGGCCAGGATCACCCAGCCAGCGCATTAGCATTTTTGCCAGTTCTGGTCTGGTAATAGGTTTGCTCAGAAAATCATCCATACCGGCAGCCAGACATTTTTCGCGTTCACCGGCGGCGGCATGAGCTGTTAAGGCGACCACAGGAATGCGTGCGGAATTGTCGGTTAATTGCTGGCCTCGCAGAATGCGTACTGTTTCGTAGCCATCCATCACCGGCATTTGGCAGTCCATTAGCACCAAATCGTAGGTTTGTTGCGCCAGTTTATCTAGCGCTTCCTGGCCGTTTTCGGCGAGGTCTGGATTGCACTGGAATTTGCTTAACATAGCCATTATGACTTTTTGATTGACCTTGTTGTCTTCAGCAACCAGGATGCGTTTGCAACTGTAATCGGGCAGGTTTTCGACGGTTTTGGCAGGCGCGACAACCTTTTTAACCGGCGCTCGTAATGCGCTGGCGATAGCATCAAACAACTGCGCTTGCCGTACTGGTTTTAACAAACTTTGGGTAAAGCCCAATGCCAGCCTATCAGCCTCGGAACCCATGACACCGGAAGATAGCAGCAAGCGTGGCGTCGCCGCGATGGCCGGATTATTTATAATGGCACGGGCCAGCGCAAAGCCATCCATGTACGGCATGTGCAGGTCGGACAGTAAAATGTCGTAGGTTTCACCGCGCTTGATTGCTGCTTCCAGTTCGAGCAAGGCGGCGAGCGCATTATCCACTTCGCTGACAGTTACGCTCCAGTGTTGCAGATAGTGACGTAGAATTTTCCGGTTGGTGGCGTTGTCATCGACGATCAGCGCGCGTTTGCCGGAAAGATCGGTGACTGGGGTGGGGATTATGCTGTCGGCAGGTTGTAACGGCAGACTAAACCAGAAGCAGGTGCCTTGCCCGAGAGCGCTTTCCAGGCCAATAGTGCCTTGCATCAGGTTCACCAGATTTTTACTAATGGATAGCCCTAAGCCGGTGCCGCCAAAGCGCCTGGCTGTTGAATTGTCGGCTTGAGTGAATGGTTGAAACAAGCGTATCTGACCTTCCGGATTTATGCCAATGCCGGTGTCTTTAACTTCAAAACGGATTGATGTTTTGCCGTTGGCCGGTTCTTGTGTAAATACCTTGATCGAGACTTCGCCTTGTTCGGTAAATTTGACAGCATTGCCGATTAAATTAGTTAGCACCTGGCGTATGCGGTTTGGGTCGCCATGCCAGCGTTGCGGCAGGCTGGGGGGTAAAAAGCAGTTGAGTTCCAAACCTTTGGCGTGAGCGCGGACAGACATCAGAGCGCAAATTTCTTCAACCACAGTCGGCAGGTTGAATTCAATTTGCTCCAACTCAATTTTCCCGGCTTCCAGTTTGGATAAATCCAGAATGTCGTTGATGATGGTTAACAGGGATTCGGCAGAATTGGCGGCCGTCTCTACCAAATCTTCTTGCTCACGGGTCATGTCGGTGTCTTTTAAAATATCCAGCATGCCTAATACGCCATTCATAGGGGTGCGAATTTCGTGGCTCATATTGGCTAAAAACTCGGCTTTGGTTTTGGCAGCTTGCTCGGCGGCGTCGCGCGCCGTTTCCAATGCCATTTTGGCCTGTTCCTGCAATAACGCCAGTGCCAGCATGTCGCCGACTTGTTGCAGCATAGTCAAGCGCGAATCAAGTTGCACGGGGTAAGGATCGGTATAAAGAAACAGAATACCCAGGGTTACGCCCGCTGAAACAATGGGCACGATGTAATGGCCATGCGCTTGCATGCCATCAAATTGGTGCTCGTGACGCGGGTCGCAGAAACAATCATCAGACACAATCAGCTCCTGAGAACTGGCTGCACGCCCGCATAGGCAGGCGCCATAGGCGATGCGTTGCTCATGGCGAATGAATTCCTCACTGAATTCGCCGTTTAATATGAACATCTCCAGACAATCCTGGCCCGGTTTTTTAAGGAACACTCCACCTTTGCGTTGCAGATTAAACGCTTTCAGGTTAAACAAAATATCCAGAACCAGTGTAAAGCGTTGTTGTAGCGGTAGTGTTTGTTGCAAGGCTTCGGAAATAGTCAGACGTGCGGCGGTGTCGGCATTTTCCAGAAGCTGTGCTTGTTCCTGATTGACTTGGCTTGTAATGTCGCGCTGAATTTGTACATAGCCTATCAATGCGCCGTCATTGTTGCGTATGGGTGTGATATTGACATCAGCCCAGTAATCAAGGGTATCCGGTGACGTGGCTTGGCCCGAGATGTTAAACGGCGCCCTGCCTTTGCGCCGGTTAAGTATACGTCCGGACCAGGCTTTACCTTGTCGTAAGCAACGCTGCATATCGACCAAAGTTTGGGCATCGGCATTCGGACTGTCCAAGAAATCGGACGACAACTTGCCGGCGGCCAGCTGCTCTTCTTCCCAACCCGTGAGGTCACATAACGCCAGATTGACATACTGAATACAGCCGTGCTCATCCGTGACAATAATCATCTCGCTGCAGGTATCCAGTGCCCGTTTCAGTGCTAGCAGGCGAATTTCGTTTTCTTTAGTTTTGGTAATGTCACGACGGATGGCAATATATTGCGTAGGTTTGCCGTCCTGCCCCAGCAACGGCACAAGAGTGCATGCAACCCAATAAAGCAGGCCTTGTTTGTTGCGATTGCAAACTTCGCCCTGCCAAGGCTGGCCCTGAGCAATAGTACGCCATAACTCTTTGAAAAAAGCTTTGTCGTGATAACCGGAGTTGACGACGCGGTGGTCCTGGCCAAGCAATTCGTCTTCACGGTAGCCGGAAACTTCGCAGAACTGCCTATTAACGTAAGTAATACGTCCCCGCACATCGGCAATGCTGACCAGCGCATGAATATCCAGCGCATGGCGTAATTGCTGATTTTCGTGGATCTGGCTTGCGTAATTGGCTTGTTGTTCACTTATTTTTACGGCTAATGGCCGCAGAGATAACAGCCATACCAGGGGCGCTGCCAGCACCGAAAGTAACACAGTGTCCACAACGGCATCTTGCAGTGACGTCAAGATAATGCCCCATCGCGGCAAAGCCTCTAGTAATAACATGACCAGCGCTTCAACAAGCGCTATGGTGATGCTGATGATGAGTTGTGAATACAGAAAAGGGTATTTAAGTGATTTCGAGATAAGCGATTGGGTCATGGCTTGAATTGTTTAGGGGGTTGTACGCCATAACAGTTTAGACCATGAGATGATAAAGTTGTGAAGGTCCAGTTTTGATATCCCACGGTAAATTTGCAAGGAACATAATGCAACAGAAACTCGGTTTCCTCGTACAAATTTGCCCATGATATTCAAAGTAGGGTCAATTTGAAATCCTAGAGGTCTGGGTGTCTGAACTTAAGCGAATGGCGCAACCTACTGCCTGAACAATGTCCACCTGACTGTTTTTGGGGTCAAGGAAGGCAACGCCATCCAATGAGGGACATCCACGCCTTCGGAGAGGCATCGGGCGTTGGTGAGCAGTCCTCTTTCATTCTGACTCAGGATTTTCAGGCGATCCAGTTTCTGCCGTCTTCAATCCGTTGGCATTGCCCCTGAGACAAAGTCAGTCCACACTTCACCGCTGGAGCGATGCTCTTCGCTGATCCAGCCCCGTTCTTGATGCACGTCGTCTTTGAATGATTCTGCCCGGCTGACACGGCTATGGAAACTGATGACCCGTTTGAGGTCGTAATCCTTGATTGCCTTGCGCAGGCCAATTTGGGTGGACATAGACTCAGCATCGTTTTCAGGGTCATCGTCCAGGCTTTGATAGAGCTCGAGAAAAATGGCCACAGATTAGAGGATATTAGTTTTATGTCTGGTTGATAATAGGCCATCCTTAGCATTTTTAGCTGAAGATTTTGGAAGCGGAATGTTGTTATGAGAATTACTGAAAAGACTTTTGATCGATTACTTATTGCCGGACAGGTAACTAATCCGCATTATGATTATTTTTTAGTCTCAAACAGCATGTGCGCCATTTTTTCTGCTTTGGTTTTTAAATAATCGACATTGTCATCGTGCGCCACCACTTCCACCGGAATCCGACCAACCACGTTAATGCCCAGTTTTTGCATCTCATCTATTTTCTTCGGGTTATTGGTCATCAGTTTAATTGATTTTACCTGGAGATTTTCCAGCATTAATGCGGCAATACTGTATTCCCGCTCATCGGCAAGGTGACCCAGGTGAATATTGGCATCAACGGTATCCATGCCCTTGTCCTGTAAATTATAAGCCTGCAGTTTTTTCAACAAGCCTATGCCGCGTCCTTCCTGGCGCAGATAAATCAATACGCCGTAACCGGCTTCATTAATAAGCTGCATGGCCATTTCCAGCTGTTCCCCGCAATCGCAACGTCTGGAGCCCAGGACATCGCCGGTAAAACATTCGGAGTGAATACGCACGGGCACATTTTCCCGGTTGGCAACGTCGCCTTTAACAAGGGCTATATGCTCCTTTTTGTCAATCGTATTGCTGTAGTAATGCAGAATAAATTCGCCGTGTTCTGTCGGGAGTGGCGTCTGTACAAGATCTTTTAATTGTGCTTTCACGTCTATAACTAATCCAAAAATACTTTTTTTCTTGTTCTCAAAGGCTTGCTTGAGAAGGCAATCGGCTTCCGGTGCTTACGCCGGAAGATACCTATTTTACATGACAGAAAAGAATAGTGTTGATGAAGCTTAAGTTCGCACTGTACTATTCGACAACCTAATCTATTCGCTAAAATCATTATGAAATCAGACAGCCCTGCAATCAAAAAACGGTATGATCGAATTGCTCCTTATTTTGATGGTTTGGAAGCCATAATGGAAGGCTTGTTTTTTAAAAACTGGCGCAAGAAACTATGGGAAAAAGTTGATGGCTATCATATTCTTGAAGTTGGCGTTGGCACCGGGAAAAATTTTGATTTTTATCCTGCCAATGCCCGGATTACTGCGCTTGATTTTAGCCAAGAAATGCTCAAGCAGGCCGCTTCTAAAAAGAACAGGAAAAGTACCTCTGTAGAGCTTCACTTGATGGATGTTCAGTCTTTATCCTTTGCCGATAACAGTTTCGATACCGTCATCGCTTCTTTTGTTTTTTGTTCGGTGCCATTACCTATAAAAGGATTAAAAGAACTGTACCGTGTCTGCAAGCCGGGTGGTCAGGTTTTATTACTGGAGCATGTGTTGAGTTCAAAACCGGTGATTGCCAAAATCATGAACTTTATCAATCCATTAATTGTTGGGTTGGCCGGAGCCAATATAAACCGGAACACCGTTAAAAATGTTAAAGCCTGCGGTTTTGCTTCAGTGCGTGTTGACGAGCGTAGTGGCGATATTATTAAACTGATTGAGGCGAGAAAATAACAATTCTATAAGTGTCTCCTCCTAAACTGCATGATTCCAAATCCCTTTAAATCTCTAAACGGCCACCGTTAGTTTTCAACCACGCGCTACATGCGCGGTAATCATGGCAATGCTTTTCAACTGCTTTCCAGAATGCGGGAGAATGGTTGTGATGAAGAATATGACATAGTTCATGGATAACTACATAATTAACAATCCGGTCAGGTGCGATAATAATTTTCCAGTTATATTGAATTCCTCCCGTAACACTACAGCTTCCCCATCTTGATTTAAACGATTTAATGGTAACAGATGACGGATTAACCCCAATAGTCCTGGAATACCTCTCAGTCTTGTCTCTCAATTCGGATTCTGCCTGTTGTTTATACCACTGAATCAGCAACTGCTTGATTGCCGAAGCATTGTCCGCTGTTTTATCTCTGACTGAAACCACCAGCTCATCCTGATGCAGCTTAATAAAAGGGTAAAGTCCTGATTCAATTTTTAACGGGTGATTTTTACCCAGATAAGAAAAGGATTCGCCCGAAACAAACTCTTTTGGTTTAATGCCAATAATTTCATTCTGTATGGCCAGCTTTTCTTCAATCCAGCGACTCTTGTTAGTAACTAAAGATTCGATAGCGGCCATAGTCAACCATTCAGGAACAATAACAAATACTTTTCCTTTTTGTATTTTAATAGCAGCGGTTTTCCTTCTGGAGGATCGGATTATATCGGCAACAAAGCCGTTTCCTTTTATGACATTCATGCTATACCTTAAAAATCACTATGTGAATTGTTGTAAAAGCAGACACGAGTATATGGCAGAAATAAAAAAGGCCCCAATAAAATTGGAGCCTTTGAAATTCATGGTGCCCAGGGGCGGAATCGAACCGTCGACACGAGGATTTTCAGTCCTCTGCTCTACCGACTGAGCTACCTGGGCCTTTTGAGGTGTTACGTATTTTTTGCAGTGGTGCCCAGGGGCGGAATCGAACCGTCGACACGAGGATTTTCAGTCCTCTGCTCTACCGACTGAGCTACCTGGGCGGAACTACAAAAGAGCGCCATTAGACTCGATTCAGCGGCGCTAGTCAACAAGTAATGTAAATTTATTGCATTGAATTTTCGGTTTGAACCTAAACGCGATCTATCTGCAAAATATGATAATATTCCAACCACAGTAATCCTATAGAGGACAATCATGAAAGCAAACATCGGTTTAATCGGTCTGGCAGTAATGGGACAAAACCTGGTTCTTAATATGAACGACCACGGTTTTAAAGTAGCGGTCTTTAACCGCACCACCAGCACTGTCGATGAGTTTTTAGACGGCCCGGCAAAAGGCACTCAGGTTGTCGGCACTCACTCACTTGAAGAACTGGTTAATAGTCTGGAATCACCTCGCATTGTCATGTTGATGGTTAAAGCGGGTGACGTTGTCGATCAATATATCGACAAATTAGTGCCACTATTATCAGCGGGCGATATTATTGTTGATGGCGGCAATTCCCTGTTTACTGACACCAATCGCCGCACGGCATCGCTTAAAGAAAAAAACATCAACTACATAGGCACGGGTGTTTCCGGCGGTGAAGAGGGCGCGAGACATGGACCGTCAATCATGCCCGGCGGCAACAAAGCGGCCTGGCCAACAGTTAAACCCATTTTTCAGGCGATCAGCGCGCAGGTTAATGACGAGCCTTGCTGTGAATGGGTCGGTGATAATGGCGCAGGACATTACGTCAAGATGGTGCATAACGGCATTGAATACGGCGACATGCAACTAATCTGTGAAGCCTATCAATTGCTGTCCGAAGGCCTGGGATTGAGCGCTGATGAAATGCATGCGATATTTGCCGAGTGGAATAAAGGGAATTTAAGTTCTTATTTGATTGAAATCACGGCCAATATTTTGGCCTATAAAGATGAAGACGGTCAGCCTTTGGTGGACAAAATCCTCGACACTGCCGGTCAAAAGGGCACCGGCAAATGGACCGGCATAAATGCGCTGGATTTAGGCATTCCCTTAACCCTGATCGGTGAGTCGGTGTTTGCACGGTGTTTGTCTGCTCAAAAATCTGAAAGAGTCAAGGCAGCGCAAGTATTGCCTAAACGTACTCAAGCGTTCTCCGGCGACAAACAAGCTATGATTAATGCGATTCGTGATGCCTTGTACGCCGCCAAGATTATTTCCTATGCACAAGGTTTCCGCTTGATGCGCGAAGCGTCAAAAGAATATAACCTGTCGCTTAATTATGGCGAAATCGCCTTGATGTGGCGCGGCGGCTGTATTATTCGTAGCCAGTTTTTAAACGACATCAAACAAGCGTACAACGATAACCCTGAGTTGGAAAATCTGCTGTTAGCCAATTTCTTTGTCAATGCCATGAAACAAGCCGATGCAGGCTGGCGTAAAGCCGTCATTCTTGGCATAGAACTGGGCATTCCTACTCCTGCATTCTCTTCTGCCTTAGCCTATTACGATGGCTATCGCACCGAAAGACTGCCTGCCAATTTATTACAGGCGCAAAGAGACTATTTTGGCGCCCATACTTATGAACGCACCGACAAGCCCAGAGGCGAGTTTTTTCACACCGACTGGACCGGGCATGGCGGCAAGACAGCATCGACTACTTATACAGTTTAAGTAAAATGATAAAGCCTTATCTATTTTTACCATGAAGAACATAAAGTTAGCGCCCTTCGTGGACAATTAATCTACCGAGTCCTTCTCTATGAACGCCGACCCCTGTACATACGTTATTTTTGGTGCCACGGGAAATCTCTCCCGGATTAAATTAATGCCCGCCCTGTATCATCTTGATGCGGCCAATCGGCTGCCTGTAGGCACGCGTATTTTGGCAGTAGGCCGCAGACCCTGGGATCAGAAAAAATGGCTGACTGAAGTCAGAGATATGGTTTTGGCAAAATCCAAAGATGATTTTGATGAAGCGGTTTTCCAGCGTTTCAGTGAACGCCTGCAATATCATCAAGGCGATATAGAACAGCCTCAATGTTACGCAGAACTGGCTGAAGTGCTTAATGAAAAAAACAACTTCCCAAAAAACATCGCGTTCTATCTGTCTATAAGTCCCGCGGACTTTGGTACGGTTATGGAGAAGTTAAGCAATAACCACTTGTTTGACGAAGAATACGGTTGGCGACGGGTTATTATTGAAAAACCTTTCGGTTATGATCTGGACAGCGCCCAGGCACTGCAAAAACGCATAAGTCACTATTTATCGGAAGAGCAAATTTACCGTATTGATCATTATCTGGGTAAAGGCATGGTACAAAATGTGCTGGTATTCCGTTTTGCCAATGTCATGCTGGAACCATTATGGAACCGTAATTACATAGACCACATTCAAATCACCCATTCTGAAGAAATCGGCATAGAAAGTCGGGGGGATTATTATAACGGCGCGGGGGCAATGCGCGATATGTTGCAAAGCCATCTGTTGCAATTGCTAACTTTAGTCACTATGGAACCACCTGCCTCAATGGAAGCAGAATCCCTCCGTGATGAGAAAGTCAAGGTATTAAAATCCATCCGTCCTATTCCAAAGGAAGCCGTGCATGGACATGCGTTTCGAGGTCAGTATGCCCAGGGTCATATTAACGGTGAAAAGGTCAATAGCTATTTGCAGGAAGAAAACATTCCCGCCAACAGCGTGACAGAAACTTACGCGTCGATGAAACTGTATATCGATAACTGGCGCTGGCGCGGTGTACCGATGTATTTGCGTACCGGCAAACGCATGGCTAAAGCGCAATCGACTATTTCGATTTGTTTCCGCCATCCGCCGTTACAATTTTTCCGTGATACCAATGTGCAATGTATGAACCAGAATTGGGTATTATTGGGCATACAACCGGAAGAGTGTATTCGTATTGAAATGACTGTAAAAGAGCCCGGTCTGGAGATGAGCACCAGAACCAGCAGCCTGGACGCCAGTTTTCGTAATGAAGATGAAAAAGCCATCGATGCTTATGAAGACTTGTTGCTGGATGTCCTTAAAGGCGACAGATCGCTGTTCCTGCGCTTTGATGAAGTCGAATATGCATGGCGCATAGTTGACCCCATCTTGCAAACCTGGGCGATTGAACGGGACTACATTGCCACTTATCCTGCCGGTTCCTGGGGACCTGAAGACAGCCGTTTATTTGATAAAAGCGCCCAATCCTGGCGCAGTTCCTTAACACCGGAGTGTAAATAAATGCAACAAAACAGTCATTGGCACACATTTGAAACGGCCGACCAGGTCGCACAGGCAGCCTATCAACAAATCCTTAAAGCCGCTGAACAGGCTATCGCTGAACACGGCTCATTCAAATTGGTATTAGCCGGCGGGAGTACGCCGGAAAAAGTGTATCGCTTATTGGCTCAGGCAAATGCTGACTGGTCAAATTGGTACATCTACTATGGCGATGAACGTTGTTTGCCGGCAGATCACGCCGATAGAAACAGCCTGATGGCAACTCAGGCTTTTCTGGAAAAAGTGGCTATTCCAAATGCGCAGATATTTACTATCCCGGCTGAACTGGGACCCGAACAAGCTGCTAAAAAATATCAACAAATCGTAGCTGATGCCCTCCCGTTTGATATGGTTTTGCTGGGTATGGGCGAAGATGGTCATACCGCCAGTTTATTTCCAGGACATCAACATCAGGAAGATGAGCTGGCGCATGCGGTTTATAACTCACCCAAACCACCGCCGGAACGTGTTTCCATCAGCGCTAAAGCCTTGAGCAACACTAAGCAACTCATCTTCCTGATTACCGGTACAAACAAACAGGAAGCTGTCAAAAACTGGCGTGCAGGTCAGGATTTACCGGTTGCTACAATTGTCCCGGAAAACCCTGTAGATATTTATATTGATAGGGATGCTTATAATCCTTAAGGAACGCTAGCTAAATAACCTGAACACAGGAAATTATCGTGGGACCCGACTTACAACACAAAATCCGGAGCCACTAAGCTGCTCACTCCTGTCAATTGGATGGAAAAATCCGCCGCACTGTCCTCATCGTTGTTGCCGTAAAGAATGTGCGCGGTTTGGTCAAAATAGAGCTCGCCTGGATTGGCAAACACGCCCGAGAAAATGGCGCCTACCGTGGGTGTGAAAAAAGCATTATTGCCCACAGACACCGTGTCCGCATCAATAGCCGATAGATCAATCTTATCACCTTGGCCATGGCTAAAATCAACGATGATGTCGCTGGTGCTCACTGTGATGCCAGTTTCAGCTATAGCATTAAACTTAAATTTATCTGCACCTAGTCCGCCAGTCAGGTTGTCTTTTCCTAAACCGCCAATCAGACTGTCATTGCCGCCTCCACCCTTTAAGGTGTTAGCGCCCGAGTTGCCGGTCAAGACATTATGAAGTTTATTACCCGTGCCATTAATCGCCGCTGTGCCGGTTAGGGTAAGGTTTTCCACATTGGCTATTAAGGCGTGACTCACAGAGCTGTTAACCCGATCAATTTCAGTCGTCAGGGTTGAGGTTTCAGAGACCACGTCTCCGGCATCATCAACGATATAAACATCATTGCCCAATCCGCCAATGAGTTTGTCAGCGCCTGAGCCACCGTTCAGTGTGTTAGCCGCTGCATTGCCTGTCAGGACATTATTGAGCGCATTGCCCGTGCCATTGATCGCGGTGGTGCCGGTCAGGGTAAGATTTTCCACATTGGCTTTCAAGCTGTAAGTGATCGAGCTGTTTACCCGGTCAATCTCGGTTGCCAGGATTGAGGTTTCAGTGACCACGTCTCCAGCATCATCAACCACATAAATATCATTGCCCAAGCCACCAATGAGTTTGTCAGCCCCGGTGCCACCTTTCAGAGTGTTAGCCGCTGCATTGCCTGTCAGGACATTATTGAGCGCATTGCCCGTGCCATTGATCGCGGTGGTGCCGGTCAGGGTAAGACTCTCTACATTGGTTCCCAATGTGTAACTAACCGAGCTATTAACGCTGTCAATTTCAGTTGCCAAGGTTGACGTTTCAGTGACAACATCGCCGATATTATTGACAAAATAAACGTCATTGCCAAAGCCGCCGGTCAAAATATTTACTGCACTGTTGCCTGTTAATGTATTGTCAAGTCCATTACCTGTGCCATTAATCGCCGCTGTGCCGATTAGGGTAAGGTTTTCCAGGTTAGTTCCCAATGTATAACTGATCGAGCTATTAACACTGTCAATTTCAGTCGACAAGGTTGACGTTTCAGTGACAATATCGCCGATATTATCGACAACATAAGTATCATTGCCTAAATCTCCAACAAGCGTATCAGTTCCTAAACCACCATTCAACGTGTTAGCCGCTGTATTACCGGTTAGTGTGTTGTTGAGCGCATTACCGATGCCGTTGATCACCGAAACGCCGGTCAGAGCAAGGTTCTCTACGTTGGCTGATAATGTATAACTGATTAAGCTGTTAACGCTGTCAATTTCAGTCGCTAAAGTTGAAGTTTCGGTTACCACATCGCCGATATTATCGACAAAATAACTATCATTACCCGAACCGCCTACAAGGGTATCAGCGCCTAAACCACCGTCCAATATGTTAGCTGCAGCATTACCGATCAGCGTGTTATTGAGGGTGTTGCCGGTACCATCAATGGCTATAGTGCCAGTGAGAGTAAGGTTCTCAACATTGGCACCTACGATATAGCTGATGCTCGATTGAACCGTGTCACTACCTTCGCCAAGCGCTTCGACAACAATATCACCCGCGCCGATCACATAAATATCGTTGCCAACACCGCCAGACAGGGAATTAACTGCACCATTGCCGATCAATACGTTATTGAGGGTATTACCGGTACCATTGATAGCGTCAGTACCCGTGAGGATCAGTTTCTCGACGTTATCACTCAGGGTGTAACTAGTGATGCCGCTATACACGATATCTGTTCCACCTGTACTGACAAGGATATTGGTCTCAGTGACGATATCACCAGCGTCGTCGACGATGTAGGAATCACTGCCATCGCCACCTACCATGGTATCCGCTCCACTGCCACCGTTAAGCGAGTCATTGCCAGTTCCACCATACAAGGTATCGTTTCCAGCAAGCCCCGATAAACTGTCATTGCCAGCGAGCCCCGAAAGAGTGTCTGCGAAGCCACTCCCAATGATCAAGTTATCTTTCGCGTCGCCACTAAAAGTGACTGCTTGCATAATGGCCGAGAAATCAACGCCCTCAAAGCCGGTTGCGATGCCGCCACCGCTTACCTGGTCAGCTATGCTAGCTAAATTAACAGTGACCAAGCTGGTCAACACCAGCACATCGTTATCTTCATCACCGGCAATAGTCGTATCGGCGCTATCGTAGACGATTCGATCATCCCCGCCGCCGCCGGATTGTGTGTCTTTGCCGGAACCGCCATCCAGGCTGTCGTTGCCCTCGTCACCAAAAAGGTTGTCGTTGTTGCCCTCGCCAAATAGCAGGTCATCTCCGTCTGCCCCATAGAGCTGGTCATTGTCACCACCGCCGTGGAGAACATCATTACCCAGGCCACCATAGAGTTGGTCCTTGCCATCGCCGCCGTTCAGTTGATTCACGCTACCTGCGGCATCCGAAACAGAATCGTTAAGGAAATCTTGCGCGCCTGCGGCATAGAGCGTGTCGCTGCCGAGGCCACCATCAAGGGTATCGTTGCCCGAACCGCCGTAGAGTTGATCATTACCGTCGTTTCCTGCAAGACTATCATTATTGTTCCCTCCTAAAATGGTATCACCTCCATTGCCACCATCGAGTGCATCATCCCCCTGATTGCCACTGAGATAGTCATTACCATCGCCGCCGCCGAAACTGTCGTTGCCACGACCGCCCAGGAGCATGTCATCAACGCTGGTGAAAGGTAGCGTGGCATTGGTATCGTTGCCGCTGGTGCCGAGTTTAGCGATTACCGTTCCGTCAGTGAAGCTAGTAGGACTGAGCGGGATAGTGCCGTCAAATTCGATTTTGAGGTCGCCGGAGTCGACCGCGAAATCCCGGTTGCGATCCATGAACAAAATGGTCTTGTTCGCCACGCTGTTGTAAAACGTCCAGAATTCCAGGAAGCGGGTGTCGGTGGCATCACTGCCCGCCAACGCCATACTCTGGCCAACGGTGGCGGTAAAACCGGCATTGGCTGCCCCGCGCCAGACAACGGGAACGCTGCCGACCTGGCCATTGCCGATATTGGTACGGATCAAGTCGCTCTGGGCAGCATTGAAGTCGGTGATGCGGTCGGGGGCGGCTACAGTGCTGTATTGACCGTTGACAATATTCTTATAGTAACTGCCGTTAGAAATATCAGAACCGTTGTCTGTAAATGCAAAGCGATCCGCACCCAGCCCACCGGTGAGCACGCCGCGGTCAGATGAACTATTGTCCCCGGCATACAGAACGTCTTCGCCATCACCGCCATTGAGGGTGTCAGTGAAAGTGCCCTGGGCCGAAGAGTAACCAACGTAAAGAGTGTCGTTGCCGGCTCCGCCGCTCAGGCCATCGGTGCCATCGCCGCCATCGAGGGTGTCAGCGCCATCGCCGCCGTTCAGGGTGTCACTACCTGCGTCACCATAGAGCTGGTCGTCATCGGCATCGCCGTTGAGTTGATCATCACCGGCACCGCCTTGGATATTATCATTACCCGCACCACCGTTCAGGATGTTTACCGTGCCGGCCAGATCGGTTCCAGTGGAAGAATTGGTGGAATCATTGGCACCCTCGGCGCCGAGGATATCAGCATCATCGCCGCCATTCAGGGTATCCGAACCGCTGCCGCCATAGAGTAGGTCGGTACCGGCTTCGCCGTTGAGCAGGTCGTTGTCCGCGCCGCCATACAGGTTATCCCCACCCAGGCCACCACTCAGCGTATCGTTGCCGCTATCACCATTAATCGTATCGTCTCCATCCAGACCACTCAGTGCGTCATTACCGCCGAGACCAAAGGCGATATCCGCATCGGCAGAAAGGGGCGGATTGGTATCAGTATCGTTGCTAGCCGTACCCACCTTGACGGCGAACGTTCCCTCGGTAAAACTGGCCGTGCTGAGCGGGATAGTGCCGTCAAACTCGATTTTGAGGTCGCCGGAGTCGACCGCGAAATCCCGGTTGCGATCCATGAACAAAATGGTCTTGTTCGCCACGCTGTTGTAAAACGTCCAGAATTCCAGGAAGCGGGTGTCGGTGGCATCACTGCCCGCCAACGCCATACTCTGGCCAACGGTGGCGGTAAAACCGGCATTGGCTGCCCCGCGCCAGACAACGGGAACGCTGCCGACCTGGCCATTGCCGATATTGGTACGGATCAAGTCGCTCTGGGCAGCATTGAAGTCGGTGATGCGGTCGGGGGCGGCTACAGTGCTGTATTGACCGTTGACAATATTCTTATAGTAACTGCCGTTAGAAATATCAGAACCGTTGTCTGTAAATGCAAAGCGATCCGCACCCAGCCCACCGGTGAGCACGCCGCGGTCAGATGAACTATTGTCCCCGGCATACAGAACGTCTTCGCCATCACCGCCATTGAGGGTGTCAGTGAAAGTGCCCTGGGCCGAAGAGTAACCAACGTAAAGAGTGTCGTTGCCGGCTCCGCCGCTCAGGCCATCGGTGCCATCGCCGCCATCGAGGGTGTCAGCGCCATCGCCGCCGTTCAGGGTGTCACTACCTGCGTCACCATAGAGCTGGTCGTCATCGGCATCGCCGTTGAGTTGATCATCACCGGCACCGCCTTGGATATTATCATTACCCGCACCGCCGTTCAGGATGTTTACCGTGCCGGCCAGATCAACAGCTGAACTCGTGGGAGTATTTAGACCTTCGGCATTGAGGGAATCAGAGCCGTCACCACCGTTCAGGGTGTCTGCACCATTGCCGCCATAGAGTTGATCATTGTCGGCATCGCCATTGAGCAGATCGTTACCTGTGCCTCCATAAAGAATATCATTGCCCAAATTACCATTCAGAATGTCATTGCCTCCCAAAGCAAAAGCTTGATTATCGGCAATGTTGCCGGTATAGGTCTCGCCCAAGGCCGTACCTCGCCAGGCGACAAAGTTGTCGGCAAAGTCGGCATAGGTCAGGCTGGTTTTTCCATTATGGGTAAGATGGATTAGCAAGTCAGTTTCACTGAACAGACCATCATCGTTACCGTCAACCCAGACCTCAAGGCGTCCATTAATTGCAGCAATTCCCAATTTAAAACCTTAGGTTTTAACTGGTAATTTCATCCCGCCATT